>JAJQJO010000037.1 GCA_021323495.1 Cellvibrio sp.
TACGAACAGTATCCACAAGAGTTCTTTGCCGCTTTGGTAGATTTGAATTTACCTGATGCCCCCGATGGCGAAGTAGTGGATTTCACCCTCGGTAAAAAAATTCCCACCATTGTACTTACCGGCAGTTACGACGAAAAACGACGCGAGCAATTATTCAATAAAGGCATTGTGGATTACGTGACCAAAGAGGGGCGTTACGCTTATAGCAAAGCCATCGGCATGATCAATCGCCTGGAAAAAAACCAGCAATTTAACGTGTTGGTGGTGGATGATTCGGATATGTCGCGCAAGCATATGGCAAATTTATTCAGACGCCATTTATTCCAGGTGCTGGAAGCGGTGGACGGTGTAGACGCTATCAAAGTGTTGCTGGAAAACCCGGACGTTAAATTATTAATCACCGATTACAACATGCCCAAAATGGATGGCTTTGAATTGGTGCGCAACTTGCGCTACAAATACGACAAAACTGATTTGATTATGATTGGTGTATCAGGCGAAAGCAGCGAAGCGCTCTCCGCCAAATTTATCAAGCACGGCGCCAATGATTTTCTGCGCAAGCCCTTTCATCCGGAAGAATTCTATTGCCGGATTATCCACAATATTGAATCCCTTGAACTGGTTGAACAGATCACCTACAACGCCCAGCGCGACCATCTCACTGGTTTGTATCATCGCTCCTATTTTTTTAATGCGGCACGCGAATTTTATAAAAGTGCAGTGGAAAAAGCCGCACCGCTTTCCATGGCCATTATTAATATCGATGATTTTAGCGAAATAAATGAGAATCATGGCAACGCTTGGGGCGATGCAGCGCTCAAGCATATTGCGATCAGCCTGCAGAATATGTTGGGGCGATTTTTATTGGCACGCGCCGACAGCGATGACTTTTATGTACTTATGCCAGGCTTGGACCATGAAAAAGCTACTGCTTTACTGAGTAAAGTAAAACAATTGCTGGCGGCTGATGAGTGTGTAATTAACGGTGTGAATATGCATTTTTATTTTAGTGCCGGTGTAACCAGCCAAACGCACCAGAGCCTTGATCAACAAATTGCGCAAGCGAATATTTATCTGCGTCACGCCAAAGAAGCGGGCGGCAATATGATTGTTGATGACGGTGATGCGGAAGAATAATAGTTTACTCTTACCTGATGTGAACAAAGGGCGCCAAATGGCGCCCTTTTTGTTTGTCGCTTGCAGCTATTTGCAGGAAGTTATTGGGATGAAAGTTGTTTTATCTCTTTAACCCAATAAAGTGTCGCCCCGGCTACCGCTATCGGCGTTACAAAAATATTTAATACTGGCACCATGCTTCCCAATAGAATAATCCCGCCATAGGAATAACTGGTTAATTGCTGTTTATTCAAACGGCGGCGTAACTCGCGAAAACTTAATTGGTGATTGTCGGCCGGATAATCCGAATATTGCACAGCCATACACCAGCAACTCCAGATAACACCGATCAATAGGCCGACAAGGTTTGCTCCGGGAATAAAAAATAGCACCACAAAAATAATTAATATCAATGCGCCGCGGCTTATAAAATACCAGAGTTTGACCGCCTCCCGTTGTAACGTTCGTGGGATTAATTGCCCCCAAGGTTCGTCGGGAGGCGCCACACCGGTCAAGTGGGTTTCTATCTTTTCAGCTAACAATCCAAAAAAAGGTGCGGCGAGGAAATTGGTAATAATATTAAAGCTGTAGCCATAAACGACCAAAAACACAAATCCCACCAGCGGCCAAAGCAACCAGGCAAACCAATCCAGCCAACTTGGCGACCACGCTAACACCTGTGCAAAAAAGTCCTCAAAGGCATGAAAGAGTGCGATAGTTACACCGACAAAAATAACCAGGTTAATTAACAGCGGAATCAAAATAAAACGACGGAAGCCGGGTTTTACAATCAAGCGCGCGCCCGCCAAAAAATAATTTATAGCAATACCTGGAGAGCCTTGCATCTACTTTTTCCTTTTCAATCGTTGTAATAACCAATCAATACCTGCAAATGTCAATCCTGCAAGTGCCCCATATAAATGGGACTCCACCGCAACTGCGACCGGTAGCAGTGCCTGCAAATCAGTGGCTTCATACCCTTCACTATTTTCCTGCAATAATTTCGCGATCATCAAGCTTAATGCGACTACGCGAATCCATATCGGATAAGCGCGTGTTTGCAACAGTCCCGCAACAATCAATCCATGAATCGCACCAGATAAACCCGCATAAGGCGAATACTCAGGGTTAAACCAATAAATCCCTATCCCTACCATCGCGCTGCACCAGAGCAAGAAGAGTGAGAATTTTTTTAACGAATATGCCGTGAAAAAAGCCAATATACACAACAACAGCGCAGTCGCATTCATCAATGTATGCGTCCAGCCAAAATGCACCAGGTTTGCAGTGAGCAGGCGCCAGAATTCGCCTTGGGAGACTCTGATTGCATCGAGACTGAGCAGCGGGAACAGCGAATTTTCAAGCGCAGTCAACAAGAGCATCAGGAAGCTCAAAAACACGCCCAGGTAAATGTTGGGGGCAACCTTAACATTTATCATGGATTGCAGCGCCAATTTTGTTCGGTGAGATAGTAGCCGCCATGGAGGGAGTTATAAATCCAGTTGCATTTACCCTTGCTAACAAGTTTTGAAAAAACAAACAGGCAGCCAATGTGAGGACTGCCTTTTGTCGATGGAAGCAAGTGATATTTACTTCGCGCCAAGTGCTTCCAAAGCAATTGCATATTCTTCGCCATTGCGATGGGCTTTTACAGTTTGCAAAAAGGTTTTGCCATTGGGACCGATCGCGTTTACATCTTTGCCGGCTTCGATAAATAATTTTACGAAGGTGCCGAAGTTTTCACCGCGCATGCCGCGATAGGCTTTTTCCAGCAGGTGGTAATCAGCATTGATACCAGCGGGGGCCGGGTAGTCCAAAAAGGTGGCGATGCGGGCTTCATCGAAGTGTTCGCCGAGGACTTTTTCTTTGTCTTTGCGTAGGCTCATTTTAACTCTCTATTTTGTTTGTACGGGGCTTATCCGTTCAATTTCTTAATTAACAATTCATTCAGGGCTTGCGGATTCGCTTGGCCTTTTGATGCTTTCATTGCTTGACCGACAAAGAAACCGAGCATTTTTGCGCGTTTGTCTTCGGCGGCGGCGCGATAGCCTTCTACTTGTGCAATGTTGGCAGCAAGTATGTCGTCGATGATTTTTTCCAGCGCGCCAGTATCGGAAACTTGTTTCAAACCTTTGGTTTCGATAATAGTGTCAGCATCGCCTTCACCGTTACAAATGGCTTCAAAGACTTGTTTGGCGATTTTACTCGACAGCGTGCCATCTTTTATCCTTACCACCAACCCGGCCAATAACCTGGGTGTAACCGGTGAGTGATCAATGCGTTGTTCAGTGCGATTTAAATAAGCGCCGAGGTCAGCCATGATCCAGTTGGCGGTAAGTTTTGCTTCACCTGAAATTTCTGTTGCGGCCTCAAAAAATGCTGCGGCAAATTTGTCCATAGTGATTTGACCAGCATCGTAGCTGCTCAAGCCATATTGTTCGACAAAACGTGCGCGTTTGGCCTCCGGCAGCTCCGGCATTTGCTTGCGCACCGATTCGATGTAATCGTCATCGAGGATCACTGGCAACAAATCAGGGCAGGGGAAATAGCGGTAATCGTTGCTGTCTTCTTTGCTGCGCATGGAGCGGGCTTTTTTGGTATCGCCATTGTAGAGGCGGGTTTCCTGGATAATCTTTCCACCGTCTTCAAGTACATCAATTTGGCGTTCCACTTCCAGTGCAATTGCCTCCTCCATAAATTTAAATGAGTTCAAATTTTTGGTTTCAGTGCGGGTGCCGAGTTTTTCCTGGCCTTTAGGGCGTACCGAAATGTTTACGTCAAAACGCATTGAGCCTTGAGACATCTCGCCATCACAAATTTCGAGTGAAGTCACAATCGAGTGCAATTTTTTGGCGAAGGCAACAGCTTCTTCTGCACTGCGCATATCAGGTTCCGTTACCACTTCAATCAGCGGTGTGCCGGCGCGGTTTAAATCGATTCCGCTCATGCCCGCAAAATCTTCGTGTAGGGATTTGCCCGCATCTTCTTCCAGATGTGCGTGGTGAATGCGGACACGTTTGGTGCGGCCTTCGCCTAATTCCAGATCGACAAACCCAGGGCCAACAATTGGCTCAGCCAATTGCGTGGTTTGATATCCTTTGGGCAAATCGGGATAAAAATAATTTTTGCGTTCAAACACCGAGCGTTTGCCGATTTCAGCGTTCACCGCCAAACCAAACATGGTGGCAAAGCGAAATGCTTGTTCATTGGCGACGGGCAGTGTGCCGGGCAATGCCAGATCAATTGCGCAGGCCTGGGTATTTGGCTCAGCGCCAAATGCAGTACTGGCGCCGGAAAAAATTTTGGTGTTGGTGGCAAGTTGTACGTGAACTTCCAACCCGATTACAGTTTCCCATTGCATGCTAATGACTCCTACTCGATGCCAGGGGCAGATTGTTGGTGGAAGTGGGTGGCTTGCTGGAATTGGTGCGCTGCATTGAGCAGTTGCCCTTCAGCGAAGAAATTGCCAATCAATTGCAATCCGACCGGTTTGCTATCTACCAGTCCGCAAGGAATCGACAGGCCGGGCAGGCCCGCAAGGTTAGTGGCGATGGTGTAAATATCTTCCAGATACATGGCCACTGGATCTTTGGTTTTTGAACCAAATTGGAATGCGGGTGATGGCGAGGTCGGGCCAAGGATTACATCGACACTTGCAAATGCATCGATAAAATCCTGCTTGATCAAACGGCGCACTTTTTGCGCTTTGCTGTAGTAGGCATCGTAATAACCGGCAGAGAGTGCGTAGGCACCTACCAGAATGCGGCGCTTTACCTCTGCACCAAAACCTTCGCTGCGTGAACGCATATAAAGATCATTTAAATCTTTTGGATTTTCACAGCGATGACCGTAGCGCACGCCGTCAAAACGCGACAGGTTGGCAGAACATTCTGCCGGTGCAATCACGTAATAAGCCGGTACTGCGAGATGCGTATGCGGCAAGCTGACACTGTGAATGGTTGCGCCCAAACTTTCATAGACTTTAATTGCGTCTTCAACCAGTTTTGCGGTTTGTGGATTTAAACCTTCGCCGAAGTATTCTTTCGGTACACCAATGCGTAAACCCTTTAATGATTTATGTAAGTCAGCGGTGTAATCCGGCACGTCGCGTTCAACACAGGTTGAATCTTTTGCGTCGTAGCTCGCCATATCGTTTAACAAAATTGCTGCATCTTCTGCGGTGCGCGATAAAATTCCCGCCTGGTCCAAACTTGATGCAAACGCAATCATGCCCCAGCGCGATACGCGGCCGTAGGTAGGTTTAATGCCGGTTAATCCGCAGAGTGCTGCGGGTTGGCGGATTGAACCGCCGGTGTCCGATGCGGTTGCGGCAGGCGCTAAATGCGCTGCAACTGCCGCTGCAGAACCACCCGATGAGCCACCGGGTACACAGTCAATTGCCCAAGGGTTTTTTACCGGGCCGTACCAACTCGTCTCGTTGGATGAACCCATCGCAAATTCATCCATATTGGTTTTACCCAACATGACTGTCCCGGAATTTAAATAATTTTCTACGATAGTCGCATTGTAAGGTGCGATAAATTTATCGAGCATTTTTGATGCGCAAGAAGTGCGTACACCGGTGGTGCAAAAAATATCTTTATGTGCAATTGGTACGCCGCACAGGGCAGGTGCATTTCCTGCGGCCAAACGTTTATCTGCGGCAGCAGCTTGTTGCAGTGCAATGTCGGCGGTGACAGTGATGTAGCTATTGTAGGTATTGTCCAGCCGCGCAATGCGGTCGAGATAATGTTGGGTCACTTCGGTACTGGAAAAGTCTTTGTTGCGCAGACCTGTTACCAGTTCGGCAATGGTGAATTGATGCATGCAAATTTTTCCTGGATTTTGTGCAATTTTTTACTGGAGTGGCTCCGCTTGTCGCGCTGCTACGGTTGTTATTCGATAACTTGCGGCACCAGGTACAAACCATCCTGGGTTGCTGGTGCAATTGCCTGGAAGGCTTTGCGTTGGTTGGTCTCGGTTACCACATCCGCGCGCAGGCGTTGCACTGCATCCAGAGGGTGGGCCATCGGCAGTACACCGTCAGTGTTTACGGCTTGCAGCTGGTCAACCAGCGCCAGCACATCGGAGATACTTTTTGCCGCTTCATCGGCGGCCTCGTCGGTAATCTGGATACGTGCCAGCTTGGCCAACTTGGCGATATCGGAACGGTCTACAGCCATGGGGTATTAGCTCCAGCAAATAAAAAATCAAAAAAGTCAAAAGTGCGGCGAATTGCGGTCAACCCGCACTTTATACCGCTAAAAACGGGCGCTCAAGGTACCACATTTGCGCCTTGCCCTGAATCCCCGCGGTTGATAGAGTGCGGCGAGTTTTTGACAGCGCGCGCCTGGACCTTTAACGGTGGTCGGGCTGCACAAAAAATAGGCGCAAGGCTTCGTAAGTTAACCTCGCTAAAACTGGTGATTAATTTGAACTTTACGATTAATTTAGGTCGGATAAAAAGCGCAAATTCACTTATACTGCGCGCTTCATAAAATTTTGCAGGGATTCTTCGCCAGACGCGGGGAGATTGTTCAGGGAGGCGCTTTTAAAGGAAGCTGAACACTGAGGCCGTGCGCACGCCGCTGTGATAACTGGCACAAATGTCGATTACGACACGAATTCTATTTCAACACATCTAATTTAAGGCCCCGTCCCGTCATGATGAAACTTTTGCGTGGAGCATTTTCCAACGATCTCTCAATCGACCTTGGTACAGCAAACACCCTGATTTATGTGCGCGGTCGCGGCATAGTGCTCAATGAACCATCAGTAGTGGCGATCCGTCATCACAACGGCACCAAGATTGTGGAAGCAGTTGGCGTAGAGGCTAAACGTATGCTGGGCCGTACGCCGGGTAATATCACTGCCATCCGCCCGCTGAAAGACGGCGTTATTGCCGACTTCCAGGTCACCGAAAAAATGCTGCAACACTTTATCCGTAAAGTGCATGAAAACTCCTGGTTTAGCCCATCTCCCCGCGTCCTGATCAGTGTTCCCTGCCTTTCTACCGAAGTTGAAAAACGTGCGATCCGCGAATCCGCATTGGGCGCTGGTGCGCGTGAAGTCCGCTTGATTGAAGAACCCATGGCAGCGGCAATTGGTGCTGGCCTCAAGGTCTCTGAAGCTAATGGTTCGATGGTGGTAGATATCGGTGGTGGTACTACCGAGATCGCTGTGATTTCATTGAACGGTGTGGTTTATTCGGATTCTGTGCGTATCGGTGGTGACCGCTTTGACGAAGCTATTGTTAACTATGTACGCCGTAACTACGGTAGCGTGATTGGTGATGCAACCGCCGAGCGCATCAAGCAGGAAATTGGTTGTGCATTTGCCGGCAGTGAAATCCGTGAGATAGATGTGCGTGGCCGCAACTTGGCTGAAGGTGTGCCGCGTAGCTTTACCCTGAGCAGCGATGAAATCCTTGAGGCTTTGCAAGATCCATTGGCAGGCATTGTCCAGGCAGTGAAAAGTGCACTGGAGCAATCTCCACCGGAATTGGCTTCCGATATCGCCGAAAGCGGTGTAGTGCTGACTGGCGGGGGCGCCTTGCTGCGCGATATCGACCGTCTACTGTCCAACGAAACCGGTCTTCCTTTCATTGTTGCTGAAGATCCGCTTACCTGTGTGGCCCGTGGTGGTGGTATTGCGCTGGAGATGAATGACAAGCGCAATATTGACCTGTTGTCGTCCTGATATGTTTTGAGGCCTGCGACAAACGGGCTTCAACTCCACGGGAGAACTCACCATTAAACCGCTCTTTGCCCGAGGCTCATCCGCCACCAGCCGCGCCTTCCTGTTCATCCTGATTATGATGGTGTTGGTGGTGGTTGGGCTCTATACCGACCGGCTCGAACCCTTGCGTGAAAAACTGGCGCAGTTGGTCACCCCTTTTTACCAGATCACCGATGTGCCCGGCCGGGTCAACGACTGGCGCAAAGACACCTTTGTCTCCCAGGCTGATTTGAAAATCGAAAATGAAGCACTCAAAACCGAGCTGCTGATCCATCAGCGCAAATTGCAACAGCTTGCGTCTTTGGCTGCTGAAAATGTCCGTTTGCGCCAACTATTGAACGCGAGCCAAATGTTGCAGGACACGGTGCTGATTGCCGAATTGATCGGGGTCTCTCCCAATCCGCTCAGCCATAAGGTCATTATCAACCGCGGTACCAAAGACGGCGCCTTCAAAGGCCAGCCGGTATTGGATGCATTTGGTCTGATGGGCCAGGTAATTGAGGTGGGTGAGACATCCAGCACAGTGCTATTGATTTCCGATTCTACCCACGCAATTCCGGTTCAGGTTAACCGCAATGGTGTACGCGCGATTGCTGAAGGTACGGGTGATCTGAATAGCTTGAGTCTGCGCCATGTATCTGCCAACACTGATATACGTGCGGGCGATTTGCTGGTCAGCTCCGGCTTGGGGGAGCGTTTCCCGGTAGGTTATCCGGTGGCGGAGGTACTGCAAGTTGTGCGCGATCCAGGCAAGGCTTTCCTTACCGTAATCGCCCAACCTATGGCGCGTTTGGACCGCAGCCGCCACTTGTTGCTGGTTTTTGCAGATCGTGACAAAGCCAGTGTGCCCGGTGCCCTGAGCCTGCCTGCAGCGGCCACCTCGATTTCATCCTCGTCGTCCAGCGCTGTGAGCGGGGGGCGTTGATGCTCAGCCCGCAACTCAACCTCTATGTGATTATCGCATTCAGTTTTCTAGTGGCGCTGGTATTGTCGGTCTATCCGCTGCCGATGGATATGCGTTGGTGGCGCCCCGAGTTTGTCTTGCTAGTAGCGATCTATTGGATCTTTTTTATGCCGCTGACGGTGAGCTTTATCTTGCTCTGCATCCTTGGTTTGTTCCAGGATTTGCTGGAAGGGGTACCCTTTGGGCAGCACAGTCTTGGCCTGGTGATTGTTGCCTATATTTGTATCCTGTCGTACCAGCGGGTGCGCAATTTCTCGATCTGGCGCCAATCGGGCTGGATTTTTGTGCTGGTGGGAGTTGCCCAGCTGACTGATAATTGGGTGCAGGGTATGGCGGGGCGGCCGCTTTCTGGTATCCAGTTCTTATACCCGGCGCTGAGCAGTGCGCTCCTCTGGCCAGTGTGCCATTGGTGGTTGAATAACATGACCCATCGCTATCATCATTGACGGTAGGCGCACATAACCCGGCCGTTGCAGTGATGGTCCGGCACAATAACTATTCTTGCGGTATCAGGAGTTTCAGGGTGAGCGCAGTTGTTTTCGATGTTGTCCCGGATCTATACCTCGCATCCCAGTCGCCCCGCAGGCGTGAATTGTTACGCCAGATAGGTGTACGCCATGCGGTCCTCAGCGCTGCCATCCCCGAGCAACCTTCTGCTGGAGAAACGGCGTCAGTCTATGTGCAGCGGTTGGCGCGCGAAAAAGCCGCTGCCGGCTTTCTCCAGGTAGGTCGCCAAGGCTTACCTTTAGCTCCCGTTTTGGGTGCAGATACGCTCGGTTTATTGGATGGTGAAATTCTCGAAAAACCACGCGACCAAGCCCATGCCCACCATATGCTGCGCCAGCTTTCTGGTCGTACCCACCAGGTTATTACTGCCGTCGCACTCCATTCCGATATGCGCCAGGCGGTGCGAGTCTCGACTACCGAGGTCTCGTTTCGTGAATTGAGTGATGCCGAAATAGCGCACTATTGGGAAACCGGTGAGCCCCGGGATAAGGCGGGTAGCTATGCGATCCAGGGGCTGGGAGCTGTATTCGTCAAGGAAATTCGCGGCAGCTATTCCGGTGTGGTTGGCCTGCCGATTGAGTCGACCCTGGAATTGTTACGCGAGTTTGCTGTGCCTTGGTGGTCGGCCGGAGTTAATGCATGAGCGAAGAAATCCTGATTAATGTTTCTCCGGTGGAGACCCGTGTCGCGCTGGTTGAAAACGGTGTGGTACAGGAGTTTTACATCGAGCGCAGCCACGGTGAGACTTATGTAGGCAATATTTATAAGGGCAAGGTGGTGCGCGTATTGCCCGGTATGCAGGCGGCTTTTGTTGATATCGGACTGGAGCGAACCGGTTTTATCCATGCTGCCGATATGATGCCCGAACCGCCTGAAGGCGAAGTGCGGCGCACGGAAGTTCCGGATATACGCACCCTGGTGCGCGAAGGCCAAACCCTGTTAGTGCAGGTGGCCAAAGACCCGATCAGCACCAAAGGTGCTCGCCTTACAACGCATCTGACCTTGTCATCCCGTTATTTGGTTTATATGCCTAACTCTACCCACATAGGAGTGTCTACCCGGATAGAGGATGAGCCAGAGCGCGAACGGTTGCGTCAGGCAGTGGAGACCGCAGTAGCGGAACAGGAAATCAGTGGCGGTTTCATAGTGCGTACTGTCGCTGAAGGCGCCGACGCCGATGCGATTAATGCCGATATCCCTTTTCTGCGCCAGCTATGGGACGATTTAAGCACGAAATTGCCCGGTTTAGGGGTTCCTGCGGAACTTCATCGCGATATGCCGCTCTATCTGCGCGCCCTGCGTGATATGGCGCGAGCACCCATTGACCGGGTGCGGGTGGATTCGCGCCTTACCTGGCAGCAGATGCAGGAGTTCGCTGCCAAATACGCGCCCCAGTTGGTGGAGCTGATCGATCTTTACAGCGGCGATCGTCCGCTACTGGAGCTCTATGGGGTGGAAGAAGAAATCCATCGTGCGCTGGAGCCGCGAGTCCCGCTTAAATCCAATGGTTACCTGATTATCGAGCAGACCGAGGCGATGACGACGGTGGATGTAAATACCGGTGCATTTGTTGGCCATCGTAATCTGGAGGAAACGATTTTCAAAACCAACCTGGAAGCCGCTACGGCGATTGCCCGCCAACTGCGGCTGCGTAACCTGGGTGGGATTATCATCCTCGATTTTATCGACATGAAGGACCCTGAACACCAGCGCCAGGTGTTGCGTACCCTTGAAAAAGCGCTCGAAAAAGATCATGCCAAAACGCGGATTACCGGTGTGTCGGAGTTGGGATTGGTGGAAATGGCGCGCAAGCGCACGCGGGAATCCCTCGGGCAAATGCTGTGCGAGCCCTGCCCGGTATGTCAGGGACGCGGGCAGGTGAAATCGGCGGAAACCGTTTGTTATGAAATCTTCCGCGAAATTTTGCGGATGGCGCGTACCTATGATAACGAAAAGTTTTTAGTATTGGCTTCGCAGTTGGTGGTAGACCGGTTGTTGGATGAGGAGGCGACCTATGTCGCGGATCTGGAAGCGTTCATCCGCCGAACTATTGAGTTCAGGGTTGAGGCGCTTTTCCAGCAGGAGCAGTACGATATTGTGTTGGTCTGATTGTGTTGCCCAAAAACCCCATGCTCTGGAATAACTAGCGTCAATGACTCGCAGCTTACGCAAACTGGTGAAATGGTTTTACTTCCTGATTGCCCTCGCCCTGATTTTGCTGGCGGTGCTGGTGCAATCCGGGCGTAGCTTTTCCCATTTGCTCGATAGCCGTACCCAGGATGTAGCGGATTACTTTTCAACCAAGCTCAATGCCCCGGTTGCCATTGGGCAGATCGAGGCTGAATGGAATGGTTTGAAACCCAATCTGGTGATCCAGGATGTCAATATTAAAAGTCAGGCTGGCCAGCCGATAGTAGCGTTAAAACAGGCGCGTCTGCGCCTGGATATTCTTAAATCCCTGTTCAACCTGCGATTGGTATGGAGCAATCTTTCCCTCAACCAGGTCGAGATAAGCTTCGTCCAGACGGATGAAGGCTTCTGGCATATTCCTGGCTTACCGCAGCGAACCGAGCCCGATCGGCCCGGCGCCCAACTGGATGCTCTTCTGGATATGCTATTGCTATCGACGAAGATTGAGTTCCAGAGCAGCCATCTCAGTTTCCATTTCACCTCCGGCAAACAGGTAATCCTGGATTCTCCCTACCTGCTACTTGAAAACGCCGATGATTTCCATCGCCTTGCCGTCCAGATCGATGTGGATGAACAGGCCCGTAGCGTTTATCTGATTGTAGAGGGGCGCGGTGATCCGCGCGATCAACAGAAATTCAGCAGTCGCGGCTATGTGCAGCTCAATCGCTTCCCTACCGATGAACCCGTTTCGGCCGCGAGTGCGTTCCTGCTTAGTGGTGCGGACAAAGCCGGCCTGCACAGTGAGGGTACGCTGGATGCCAATATCTGGTTTGAGCGACGTGCCGGTAATAAGGGTTATGACCTGATTGGAAGACTCGAGCTGCAGCGTTTGTCGTTACCGCTGGGTGAGCGCCGTCTCGCGTTGGATGATTTTTCGACCGAACTCAGTGGTTTCTGGTTGCCTTCGGGTGAATGGCGCTTGGGATTGCAAAAAATTAATGCGGCGATGGAAGACCAAAAGATCGTAGATGTAAACCTCGCCGTAGCCTCCGCCGGTTTCAAGCAACCCCTGCAAATCAATCTGGACAAGCTTGATTTGGGGCGCATCCCTCAACTGCTTAAGAATTCCGGCGTGCTGGGTGATAGCAAATTGCACCAGGTATTGACGACACTCAATCCCCAGGGGCATTTGCGTAACGTGCAGGTGAATTTACCGTTACAACAACCAAAAGACTGGCAAATGCGTGCCAATCTTGACCAAGTGGGGGTCAGCGCCTGGCAGGGAGTACCCGCGCTGGTCGGGGTCGATGGTTATCTCCAGGCGGGGCATAAAGGCGGGTTTGTCGATATAGATTCGCAGCGGTTTTTTTCGATGCATTATTCGCCTCTCTACACAGCGCCTATGGAATATGACCGTGCCAAAGGGCAGGTGGCTTGGCACCTTCAACCGGAAAACAACCGGATTTATGTCAATAGTGGCCAATTGGAATTCCATCAGGGCACAGAATTGGCGCGCGGTTATATGTGGTTGTCCTTGCCCTGGCAGCGCAACACCGGTGATATAGATCTCTATTTGCAAATTGGCGCCCGACAACTTAATGCCAGTCGCTATCAAAAATACACTCCCGCACTTTTACCTCCCTCGTTGCTAAGCTGGTTGGAGCAAAGCATTGGACCACAAAATCCGGGTATGGCGACTGAGGCTGGTTTTGTGTATCGCGGCACCCTTAATACCAAAAACCCTATGGCGCGCACCCAGCAATTGTATCTGGATATCCAGGATGCCGAGCTGAACTATCATCCTGGCTGGCCGGCCTTGAGCCAGTTGGATGGGCGCCTGCTGGTGAGCGATTCACAAGTGGCCGCCAGTGTGACCGATGCCGCTCTATACGGTAGTCGTGTACAACAGGCGGAAGTCAGGGCCAAACCGCGTGCAACGGGTAAAGGCACTCTGCTGGAGGTGGATGGTGAGATCAAAGGTGCTGCCAGCGATGGCATAAGGGTGTTGCGTGAAGGCATGCTGCGCCAATATCTCGGCGGCAGCGTGGATTCCTGGTTTATCCACGGTGATATGCTCGCACGGCTCGATTTGGATATTCCCATCGGCACGGGCGAACAAAAACCGGCGGGGGCGCGCCAGCGGGTAGACGTTGATCTCAAAGCGCAGCGCTTTGAATTGCAAAACCTCAATCTCGTTGTAGATGACCTTGTGGGCCGAATCAGTTACGACAGCAATACCGGTGTTAGTAGCAATACCCTCAAGGCACGCTTGTTTGATGAGCTGGTAGAAGCCAGATTGAGCACCCGCAAACTCGATGATTACAGTAAAACCCTGATCGAATTGGAAGGCGCCGTGAACGCCGGAACTATTGCTTACTGGAGCAAGCGCCCCGAAGTGCTGTTCCTTAAAGGCAACTTGCCCTACCAGGCCCGGGTGGAACTAAATCATCGTCCCCGGCAGGCGAAAAACCTGGTGGAATTGAGCCCGGATGACGCGACTGGCGTTACCCAATCCGCGGCCGAATTTGCCGGGCAGGCTTTTGCTTCGGTCACTATTACGAGTCGTCTGAACAATGTCGGTGTGGATTTGCCTGCGCCCTACGGCAAGCTTGCGGCAGATGAGCGGGCGCTGGAATTCATCCTGTCCTTGCAGGAGAGCCAGGCGCAGGTGGATGTGCGCTACGGCGATTTGCAAGCGCTGCTGCGTACGGACCGGATTCGCAAAAATAGCCTGCTCAATGCCAACATTGCGCTTGCCACCGAAGCAAGGTTCAGCGACCAACCACAATTTTTAGTTTCCGGTTTTTTACCGGATATAAATCTGGATGAGTGGAAAGCTGTACTTGAGCGCTATAAAGCTTATGGCGTTCGCCTGACGCCGGTGGTGACACGGGCACTTTCATCGCTACAGGCTCCCCCAAGGGGGCTGGACCCGGAAGCGGAGCCTGTGGGGCAAATTGCCGGTTTGCCATTTCGTGCAGAACTTACCTTGGGCAAATATGAGTTCGGTTCGACCGTATTGGAGAATCTCAAGGTGGTTGCCGTACCGGTGCGCGCGGCCTGGCAATTGGAGGTGGAGAATACGATCGTTGCTGGTAAGTTACTGGTACCGGATAACCGCTTCACCCCATTGCAGGCTGACCTGTC
>JAJQJO010000360.1 GCA_021323495.1 Cellvibrio sp.
ACAATTTGCGTCTCCGTATAAAACTGGCAACCGATGGCGTTGCAGTGCCAAAAGCGGAAGCAGCGGCAGCCGCTCCCCAAGTTCAGTCCAAAGCCGCTCCAACCAGTTTTGGGGAGCTGAGCTTGCAAAAAATCGATGACGACGAAATTTTATAAAAAAGCGGATAAAAGGCACCATGACAGCGAAGGGCACGAGGTGAAAGTGTGACGATTAAAAGTGTCGAGCAATTGCTGAAGCCAAACTCGATTGCAGTCATTGGCGCATCCAATCAACCCAATCGCCCCGGTAACGCAGTAATGCGTAATTTATTGCAAGGGCAATTTGATGGGCCGATTATGCCGGTCACACCGCACTATAAATCAGTGAATGGGGTGTTGGCCTACCGATCAATTGATGAATTACCGATCGTTCCTGACCTTGCCATTATTTGCACCCGCGCAACCCGCGTGCCCGCAATTATTTTGCAGTTGGGCAGAAAGGGCACAAGCACTGCAATTGTTATTGCAGCAGGGCTGGATAATTTATTTACCGCGCAGGGCACCAACTTGCAAGAGCAAATGCTCGCTATCGCCCGGGAGTGGAAAGTACGGATCCTCGGGCCGGACTCCCTCGGCATTATTATTCCCGGGTTGGGATTGAACGCAAGTTATGCGCATATTAATGCGCTTCCCGGAAAAATTGCTGTAGTGTCCCAATCATCTGCGGTATGTGTAACGTTACTGGATTGGGCTCGCCGTCGCCGTATCGGCTTTTCACAATTTATTTCACTCGGTGAAGGAGTCGATATAGATTTCGATGAATTGCTCGATTATCTCGGGCGCGATCCGCAAACCTCGGCGATTTTATTATATATAGATGCAATCTATGACGGCCGCGCATTTATGTCAGCTGCGCGGGCGGCCTCGTTTAACAAACCCATATTAGTGATCAAAGCAGGCATTTTTTCTGAAAGTCGCGAACTCACATCGCGTTTGCCAGCAGACAAAATTGGCAGTGACTCAGTTTACGATGCAGCTTTTCGGCGCGCCGGTATGTTGCGTGTCGGTGATTTGCGCGAGTTGCTGGCAGCCGTAGAAACATTGGCGAATGGTAAACCGATTTATAGCGAGCAACTGGTAATTATTGCCAATGGCAATGGTCCCTGTGCTATGGCAGTTGATGCCCTGTTGCAACGGGGTGGACGTATGGCCTTGCTGGATGAAAAAGTAGTGCAACAGTTGCAGCCCCTGATTCACTCCGGTGGCCGCGCTGTTAATCCTATTAATCTATTAGGTGACGCCTCGCCTGAGACTTATCAACAGGTGTTGCAAGTGTTATTACAAAGCAACAGTGTGGAAAATATTTTGATTATGCAGGCACCCTCGGCGATAACTCCGGGCGAGGTTTATGCAGACACAGTTATCAACACCTATAAAAATTATCCGGGTCGCAAGCCGAATATATTTGCCAATTGGATGGGGGAGGATGCAGCACAGAATGCGCGCTTGCGTTTTGCTGATGCGAATATTGCCTCGTTCCGCACCCCGGAAGGCGCGGTAGGTGCGTTTATGCATATGGTGCAGTATCGCCGCAATCAAAAACTATTATCTGAAACACCGGAGTCGATTAGCGATAAAGTTCCTTATCAGCCACAACAGGCCGGCATTATTACCAAGCAGGTACTGGCTGAGGGACGTGTCCGGTTAACGCGTGAAGAAGCCATTGCGTTGCTCCATGATTATGGAATCAATACATTTATTGAAACTGAAAGCGCTCCTGCATTCATAACACCGTCGCAGCGTAAAGGCGCGCATCCATTGCGCATCCAGGTATGTATAGATCCGGTGTTTGGCCCGGTTATTTTATTGGGCGAGGCGGCGAGCCATTGGAGCGTGCGGCGCAATGCTGTAGTAGCCTTGCCACCATTAAATATGGCCCTGGCACGCTATATGGTGATACAGGCGCTCGCTGAAGGAAAAATCCGTGAGCGTGAATTGTATGTACCACTTGATATGCCTGCACTTTGCTTATTGTTAACCCAAATCAGTCAGATAATTATTGATCATCGCTGTTTGCGCAACCTGTTAATTAATCCGGTATTGGTTGCGGGTAAGGATATACATGTGCTGGATGTAAGCCTGGAAATCAGCGCAGAGAAAAATTCCGGCCCGCTGGCGATAAGGCCATACCCTAAAGAATTGGAGGAGCCTTTTGTGTTGCGCGACCAGCGCGCGATTTTGCTACGGCCAATACGTCCAGAAGATGAGTTAACTTTACAGGAGTTTGATAGTTCACAAAGCAAGGAGGACAGATACAAACGTTATTTTGCTGAACTACCGCAATTCTCTCACGAACAAATGGCACGCTTGACACAAATTGATTACGCACGTGAAATGGCTTTTGTTGCAGTGGCAAAAAATAACCAACAGCAGGAAGAAATTTTAGGTGTGGTCAGGGTGCAAACTGATCCGGATAATATCCGGGCTGAATTTGCCATGGCGGTACGCAGTGAATTAAAGGGAGTTGGTTTGGGTTCGCGCTTGCTGGAGAAAATGATTGACTACTGCCGCAGCCAGAATACCCGGGAAATTGTAGGTTGCACTATGTTGGAAAATACCGGGATGGTTAATGTAGCGCGCAAGCTTGGCTTCACCGTAAAATACAATCGTGAGGATGGACTAATTGATATGAAGCTTGCACTTTAATAATTCACTATAGTTTTGCCAATGCTTTGATATGCGCTACTGCACAGCGTCCCAGCCCCAATAAATCATAACCGCCTTCCAAGATCGATACTATGCCTTTGCACTGATCTTCAATATCGAATTGTTTGCTGTCATCCATTATTGTGCGCAATTTCCGGGTGATCCAGGAATAATCCTGCTCTACCAAACTGATTGATGACATGTCGTCGTCGATATAAGCATCAAAGCCTGCCGATATTAGTAGCAGTTGCGGTTTAAAATTTTCCAGTGCGGGAAACCAGGTTTCGCTGATCGCAGTGCGAAAACCTTCACTGCGGCAAGTGGCGGGGAGTGGAGTATTAATGATATGTGCGGGTACGTGCTCAATGTTAGTATGTGGGTAAAATGGGTGTTGGAAACTCGAACAAAATAAAACCCGCGGATCGTCTAAAAAAATATCCTGGGTACCGTTGCCGTGATGCACATCAAAATCGACTATGGCGATGCGCTGCAATCCATAAACTGTCAGCGCATGTGCAGCGGCAATCGCAATATTATTAAAAATGCAAAACCCCATTGCGCGCGCGCGTTCAGCGTGGTGGCCGGGTGGGCGCACGTTGCAAAATACTGCATCGGTTTCGCCGCGCATCACCATATCAACACCCATAACGGCGGCACCGGCTGCATGGCGCGCTGCACGCAGTGTGTGAGGCGAGAGATAAACATCATCGGCAAAAAAGTGTATTCCTTCAGGTGGAATAGCGCGGGTAATTTTGTGCAAATGTTCGCGCGTATGGACACGTAAAAGTTGCTCGTCCGTTATTGCAGGCGCTTCGCGATGATAGAGCAAACCATCAATACCATTAGCCGTTAGTTGATTGTCAATTGCATCAATTCGCTGCGGGCATTCAGGATGGCCAGTTGGCATATGGTGTTGATGACAACTAGGGTGACTAATTAAAGTAGCGATCATAATGGCGGCGCACAGCACTAGTAATGGTTTTCTTTTTTTAGTCTAAATGCAAATTCAATGTTTAGCGACAAAAAATAAATTTCTAGAACGTGAAATTTGCCTGCAGGCCGACAATATTTACATCCGCATCAAAATCGCCTTCCACATGATGCCCGGTTTGTTGATTGGTATTATCAATTTTGGCTTCATCGACATTAATGTAACTGTATCCCAGATCAACAGATGTACCGCCCGTGAACTCGTAATTGAAGCCGGCGCTAAACCAGATGCGATCTTGATCAGGAATTCGTGGGTTCACCAAGGCGGG
>JAJQJO010000361.1 GCA_021323495.1 Cellvibrio sp.
CATAAGTGTGGAGTAAGGGTTCATAAAGGTGATGTGTCATTGTTATGGGTCTTTTATCCATTGTAACCTGATTTCACTGCGTTGCCGGATTTGCAACAAATGTCTACCTCCGTTTAGTTCTCCTGCCCCCAGGCAGAGCTTGGGGGCGAGTCGATCGAAAGCGAATTATTTGCGTAAATCCAATGTATGCGGATATTCATCAGCCGGTTCTTCTGGCGGTGGTGCCATCGGCCTGGGCGGATGTTTATTTTCAAAAAATTCGCGCAGGATTTTGCCCGCCGGTGTTATAGGCAATGCTCCTGGTGTGTGGTTGATATCGAAGAAGCGGTTGCCACGGCGTGACTCAGCTTCATTGGCATTGACCGGGAAGCGGTCGTAACTGCGCCCACCGGGATGGCTGACGTGATAAGTACAGCCGCCAATACTTTTGCCGTTCCAGGTATCAATCAAATCAAACACCAGGGGTGAGTGAATGCCGATAGTTGGATGCAATGCTGAAGGTGGCTGCCAGGCGCGATAGCGTACCCCGCCAACAAACTCACCGTGTTTGCCGGTAGGGTTCAAACAGACCCGGCGGCCATTACACGCGAGCACGTAGCGCCCCGGGGTCAAGCCACTGACTTTTACTTGCAAGCGTTCGAGCGATGAATCCACATAGCGCGAGGTGCCGAAGCTGCTCACCTCCTCACCTAACACATGCCAGGGTTCAATCGCCCAGCGCAATTCGATTTCAATATCATCCAACTGCACCCGGCCATAATGTGGGAAACGGAACTCTTCAAATGCCGCGAGCCATTCGAGTTGGAACGGATAGCCGTGTTCATTTAAATCATTTACTACATCGCGCAAATCTTCCCACACATAATGTGGCAACATAAATTTGTCATGCAGCAATGTTCCCCAACGCACCAGCGGTTTTTTGTAGGGCTCTTTCCAGAAGCGGCTGATTAAACTGCGCAATAATAATATTTGCACCAGCGACATGCGCGCGTGCGGCGGCATTTCAAATCCACGGAATTCGAGAATGCCCTGGCGGCCGCTGGCGGTGCCGGGCGAATATAATTTATCGATACAAAATTCAGCGCGGTGGGTATTGCCGGTGATATCGATCAATAAATTGCGCATCAGGCGATCGACTAACCATGGTTGGTCGACAATTCCCTCCGGCATTTGCTGGAATGCAATTTCCAATTCGTACAACATTTCCGCGCGGCCTTCGTCGGCGCGTGGTGATTGGCTGGTCGGCCCGATAAATAATCCGGAAAATAAATACGAAAGGCCGGGGTGATGTTGCCAATAGGTGACGAGGCTGCGCAACAAATCCGGGCGGCGCAAAAACGGGCTATTGGCTGGCGTCGAACCACCGAAAGTAACGTGGTTGCCGCCACCGGTGCCTGAGTGGCGGCCGTCGAGCATAAATTTTTCGGTACCCAAGCGGCATTGGCGCGCATCTTCGTACAGCGCTTCAGTGTTGTTGACTAACTCCGCCCAGGTTTCTACCGGGTGGATGTTCACTTCAATTACACCCGGGTCGGGTGTAATTAAAAATTTCTTCAGGCGATAATCTTTCGGCGGTTCATAACCTTCCAATACCACCGGAATATTCAGGGTTGCGGCGGTATCTTCAATCGCTTCGATCAAGGCGACGTAATGCTCAAGATAAGTGAGCGGTGGCAAAAATAAATGCAAGCGGCCATCGCGTGCTTCAAAACACATCGCCGTGCGAATGACGTAACCGGCTTCGCGATAATCTGGTTTGGGCGCAGCTTTTTGTTCAGCAATTTTTTGCGCGCTAGTATTTTTTGTTGCACCGGGTTTTTCGGCGGCAAGTGCAGTTGCTTGTTGGCCGGTAGGTGCGAGTGGTGCACGTGTAGTTAACGGATCATTTTCCGGTTGGTAGCGCTCATATTCATGTTTGGGAAATTCGAGTGAGTTCAGCGGTAAGCGCAATCCCAGTGGTGAATCGCCCGGCACTAACATCAGTTCACCAGTGCGCAATTTCCAGCGGCCGGTCAACCAACTCTGGTTATGGTAATTCCATTCAATGGGCAGTACATAGCCGCTCTCGGTATTTAAGCCGCGCGTTAATAATTTCGCGATGCGGCGGCGTTCCAGGTCATCTTTTAAATCTGCCTCGAGCGGATTGATATCGGGCGGTAATGTTTGTTCTGCCCAAAGGTAATAAAGCACATCTTCATACGCGGGAATTAAATGTTCGCTGTTGACACGGATTTTGTCGCACAAGGTTTGCGCGAATTTTTTTGCATCGACATGGGTGAGGCCGTAATTTTTATCGGCGCGCGCTAATAAGTGCGGATTGTTCCATAGTGCCTGGCCGTCGGTGCGCCAGAAACAGCCCAGCGCCCAACGCGGTACTTCCTCGCCGGGATACCATTTACCCTGGCCGTAATGGAGCAGGCCGTCAGGTGCAAACGTGTTGCGCATGCGCAGCAATAAATCTTTTGCCAGGCTCAGTTTATCTGCGCCCAATGCGCCGGTATTCCACTGCTCTGATTCCATATCGTCGATAGAGACAAATGTGGGTTCACCACCGGTGGTCAAACGCACATCCTGTTCGATTAATTCTTTATCAACGGCGGCGCCGAGTGCGTTGATCGTCGCCCACTGTTCTTCGGTATAAGGCTTGGTAACGCGCGGGTCTTCAAGGATGCGGAACACTTCATTGTGGTAGGAAAATTCCACTTCACATTTGCTGGTAGCACCGGTAATCGGTGCGGCAGAAATCGGGTCGGGGGTGCAGGCGAGCGGGATATGGCCTTCGGTGGCGAGCAAACCGGAGGTGGGGTCGAGGCCAATCCAGCCGGCACCGGGAATATAAATTTCAGTCCATGCATGCAAATCGGTGAAATCTTTTTCCGGACCACTGGGGCCATCGAGTGCTTTGATATCAGAGGTAAGCTGCACCAGATAACCGGATGCAAAACGCGCGGCGTAACCGAGATGACGGAAAATTTGCACCAGCAACCAGGCGCTGTCGCGGCAGGAACCCTTGGCGAGAGTCAGGGTTTCCTCACAAGTCTGGATACCAGGTTCAAGGCGTACTCCGTAACCAATCGCCTGTTGCACCAACTGGTTGATGCTCACCATAAACGCATTCACTTCCCAGGGATTTTCAGTCAATTGACGGTGGCGGATATCGGCCTTGACCTTATTGACTATCTCCATCAATTGCGGACCGCGTTCGCTGATTTCCAGATAGGGGATCAGTTCGCGTTGCAATTGTTCATCGTATTCAAAGGGAATGTGCTCCGCGTATTCCTCCACAAAAAAGTCAAAGGGATTGATGGAGGTCATATCGGCAACCACTTCTACCTCAATTGATAGTGATTGGGTTTGCTCGGGGAATACCAGGCGCGCCTGGAAATTACCAAATGGATCTTGTTGCCAATTAATAAAATGGTCAGCTGGTTCGACTTTGAGTGAGTAGCTATGGATTTTGGTACGGCTATGTGGCGCCGGGCGTAAACGCAGTACATGGGGAAAGAGTGAAGTCAGGCGATCAAATTCATATTTTGTTTTGTGATGAATGGCAACGCGGATAGCCATAAATTATTTTCCTTCCTGCATCGTGCGGTTTATGGATCATGCTGGTGCACTCAAGTGTGCACCAGGCTGGGAAAAGGGCAAGTTCTTATCATCGCCAAGGGTTGTGACGCTATTGCGGTTGCTGCGCTCACCACTTGGCTTGCCAATTTCTTTGCTGCCATTAGTAAGGCAATAACTGCACCATAAGGGCACTTGGCTATGAAATGGGTTGACCAAAAACAAAAAAGCGCCGATATCGATAGATACCGGCGCTTTGACGAGGACGAAAGCAATCAGCGTTGCGCTGGCGGCGGCGGTAGCTGCAAAAAGGCTTCGACTATCAGGTGATCCCAGGATTTGGTCAGTTCGCGCAGGTATTGGTTATCTGCC
>JAJQJO010000362.1 GCA_021323495.1 Cellvibrio sp.
GAAATTGCAGCAGCCAAAGGTGCAGCTGGCGATTGGGTCGGTATTATTTTTGCCGCTTACTCCCTGTTTGCTGCGCTGTTTTCGATTGTTTTGACCCGTATTGCCAACCGCATTGGCCGCAAGCTTACCTATTCCCTTTCACTGCTTGCAGGCGGTATTGGCTACATTAGTTTTTTAATGTTCCAAAACGCAGAAATCGTGCATGTAAATTTGGGATTGACCCAAGTGAATGTTCCCCAAGGGGCGTTGGATTTATTAATTCCCATGATCGGTGTCGGCATTGCCTGGGCAGCAATTCTCGCTATGCCCTACGCAATTCTTGCAGGTTCATTACCCGCCGATAAGACCGGTGTGTATATGGGAATTTTTAATTTTACGATTGCAGCACCGCAAATTGTCTCCGGTTTGGTTGCCGGACAAATTTTGAAATATGTGTTTAATAACGAAGCGATTTATATTTTGGTGCTTGCCGGTGTCTGCATGATTCTCGGCGCAATTGCAGTGCATTTTGTGCAAGATGCAGGAGAGGAAGGTGATCTAGTGTCGCAAGGGCATTAATAGTCGTCTCAATGTAATAAAAAGCCTGCCGATTATTAATCGGCAGGCTTTTTATTATCAAAATATAACTTTATTTTTTAATCGGTTTAGCCCCGCAGGAACCGCGCACCATTAATTTCGCGGGCAATAACCTCGATTCGGGGCGCTCACCATCAACCAGTAGCAACAAATTTTCTACCAACAATTCACCGGCGAGCAAAGTATCTTGCTGCACAGTTGAAAGTGGGGGATGGGTGTAGGAAGCCATGGGAATATCATCGAAGCCCATGACGGCGACATCATTCGGGATATGCATGCCCGCTTCTTCCAATGCTTTCATTGCGCCTATTGCAATTAAATCGCTAGCACCAAAGATGGCATCAAACGGCAGGCGCCGCTGCAACAAACTGAGGGTGGCTTTGTAGCCTTCTGACTCTGAAGTTTCGGCTGCAACCTGCAGTTTGGGGTTTACATCAATTCCCGCTTCTTGCAAGGCTTTACAAAAGCCATGATAACGATCGGCAAATTCAGGGCTGTGCTCCGACACATCACCGAGGAAAGCAATATTTTTGCGCCCCAGCGATAACAAGTGTCTAGCGGCGTTGTAAGCGCTGTTGAAATTATCACAGCCAATTGACACTCCCGGTTGGCCTTCCAGTACTGGCCCCCAGATAATAAAGTGGGCGCCTACTTCGGTGAGATAGGTAAGTTTTTTTACGAAGGTTTCGTAATCGCCATAACCCAAAAAAATAATACCATCGGCGCGGTTGGCATCTTCATAATCCGCATGCCAGTCTTCACTGAATTGCTGGAAGGAAATCAATAAATCAAAACCGCGTTTTGCAGTCGCGCGCGTAATGCTGCCAAGCATGGACAGGAAAAACGGATTGATCAGCGAGTTGCCTGTGCCTTGGTCTTCACACAATAACAATGCGATAGTTTTGCTCTGCTGGGAGCGCAGGCTGCTCGCATTTTTATCGACTTTATAATTCAGCTCACGGGCAATCTGCTGGACCTTGAGACGGGTTTCCTCATTGACTAAAGGACTATTGCGCAGCGCGCGCGAGACGGTGGACTGGGACACGCCGGCGCGGAAGGCAATATCAAAGGATGTGGGTTTATCGTCTTTCAACTTGTTTCCCCTCGCTGTAATTCCATTTTTGTTGTAATTGTAGTTTTGGATTGGTGTTGCCGCTTTCTTGTTTTGCTGTTTTTCTTATCTGGCCGCTTTTTGTTTGGTGCTTATTTGATGCTTACTTATTTGGTGCTTAATTTGGTGTTTAAATAGTTACGTGGCAACAGGAGCTGATACTACAGCAAGCCTCATTTTACGTACAGCGCGGGCAAAACCATGGCCTGCCCACCTTGCGCCCATAAAAAAGCCGCTGTCAGGCAGCGGCTTTATTACAACACTACAGCTGGATCCTACACTTCACGCAATGCTGTTGCTACCGGTAGGCGCGCCGCGCGGATTGCAGGGAAAAAACCGCCGATAAAACCGATTGCAGTGGCAAAGATTACACCTTGTACCAATAGATCGGGTGTCACTGCAAAATCAAATACGACTTGGCTAAAGCTCGCAAAATTCAGGGTCGATACGGTATAACCATTAAATACCAGATACACAATGACCGAACCAATCACCCCACCAATCACGGCAAGTACCAGCGACTCAACCAAAGTCGAAATCGCAACAGGCGCCGAGCCAAACCCGATTGCACGCAAGGTGGCAATCTCGCGGGTGCGATTGGATACCGATGTATACATGGTATTGACCGCACCAAAAATTGCACCGAGCGCCATCAGGAATGCGAGTGGATAGCCCACCATTTTAATAAATTTACTCAGGGGCTCTGACTGCTCGGAAAGATAATCGGTTTCGCGTTTCACATCGAGATTAAATTTGGGATCGGCGGCTATGGCAGCTTTAACGGTGTCCAGCGCTTTTTTATCTTCGATTTTTACGCGCACGATTTGGTAACTGTTGCCGCGGCGATAAGCGTTTTGCAAAATCTTTGCATCGCACCACAATTCCGATTCAGCAAGGCCGCCACCGGATTCAAAAGCCCCCACTACCGTCCATTCAGTTTGGCCAAATTTAACTACTGAACCCACGCTGAGATTGGCAAATTGTTTTTGTGCACCGCGCCCAACGATTAATTCATTTTTACCTGGCTCAAAATTGCGCCCCTCAATAATTTTAAATGAATTGCGCACTGCAAACGCCATGGGTTCTACACCGCGCAGTGGTGCATTGGCGTTGGCATCTTTGGTACGCATGGGGATATCGACGATGACAAATAATTCCGGCGAGCTCAGCGGTTTACCATCGAGCTTGGCGACGCCGGGCAAATTGGCGATCAATTGAGTCTGATCATAACCCATGCCGCTGCTCATCTCGGAAGTGGCTCCAGCGCGCATCATAATCAGCACATCTTCTGCGCCAGCACTCACCATAGTGCGCTGAAAACCGCTCGCCATAGAGAGCACACCGATAAACACCCCCACCACACAAGCCACACCAAATACTGCTACCGATGATGTTCCTACCCGCTGCGGTAAATTACGCAGGTTCATGAGTGTAACGACAACAATCTGGGCAATTGAATTGAACATGATTAGCGCCTCCGCAATGCTGCAACTATGTTGAGCTGCAAACCTTGCAGCGCGGGAATAATGCCGGTGAGCAGGCCGAACAGGAACATCAGGCCGATACCGAACAGCATCATGGTGGAGGATAAATGTAATCCCGGCAGGGTCGCAGCCATGGTCTCAGCTGCACCGCTGATAAAAAATTTCGCGAGAAATAATCCAATCAAGCCACCCAGCAATGAAATCAGAATAGCTTCTGCCAAGACGAGCAACATCACGGCCCTATCAGAAAAACCGAGCGTTTTTAATATGGCCAATTCAGGAATCCGCTCACGAAATGATTGCGCCATGGTATTGCCTGCAACCAGTAACATCGTAAAAAATACTGCGCCCAAAATCAGGGTAGTGATTAAACCTATATCCCCAAATTGTTTGGCGAAAGATTTGGCGAAATCTTTTTCGCTGCTAGTTTTGGTTTCGGCGGGTGAATTGGCAAAAAGTGCATCGACTGCGGCAGCAACTTGCGCCGATTGTTTGGGATCTTTGACGCGGATAATTAACCAACCCAAGGTGCCTTTGCCGTATTGGCGCGCTTCTTCAAAATAATCATAGTGCATGAGCATAGCGCTGGTATCCGCACCTTTGCTTTTGGCTTCATAAATACCTTCGATCACAAATTCCCAGTTGGTGCTGCCATCTTCTTTAGGGAACATACCTTTCAACGGAATACGGTCGCCAATCTTCCACTTAAAGCGATCAACCAGGGCTTTGCCGATCACAACACCAATGCGATTTTTTTTCCATAAATTTCGAAATAATCTTCGGCAATAATTGGAAATTGCGGAAACTGGTTTTTAGGGTCTTGATAGTAGCCGCCAAACCAATTCGCAGAAGTTGCCTTATCAACACCGTCCAACGCCTGCACCTTAGGTAGATACGCCTCGGGCAATGGCTGGATCAAGCTGATTTTATTGATGCTGACCAAGCGATCCTCACCGGCAATTTCTCCAAAGAGCAAAAACGCAATCATGATCGACAGCACGGTTAAAATCGTGCGCGCTTTTTTGCGCCCGAGATTACTCAATAGAAATTGTAAGTAATACATGATTAGTGCCCCGTATCAGTAACACGACCATCATTGACTAGCGCGCCCTTATCCATATGCAGAATATGCCGCGCATGATCTGCCGCGCGCGGATCGTGCGTTACCATGATGATAGTTTTGTGTTGCTGCTGATTGAGGGTTTGTAACAGCGAGAGGATGTCATCGGCAGTAGCGCGATCCAGATCACCAGTAGGCTCGTCACAGAGCAATAAATCCGGATCACTCACCAGTGCCCTTGCAATCGCCACCCGTTGCTCCTGGCCACCCGATAATTCACTCGGGTAATGTTTGGCGCGATTGGACAAGCCCACCAGCTCCAGTGCCGCCGCCACATGGTGTTTGCGCTGCTTGCTCGACAAATTAGTCAACAACAGCGGCAGCTCCACGTTTTTTTCAGCGGTTAATACCGGCATCAAATTATAAAACTGGAAAATAAAACCCACGTGGCGCGCGCGCCATTTGGTGAGCTGTGATGAAGACATCTGGTCAAGCCGCTGCCCGCCAATCTTTAATTCACCCGCGCTGGGTTTATCCAGGCCACCCAGCAAGTTCAGTAGCGTTGTTTTACCCGAACCCGACGGCCCCATTAGCGCAAGAAAATCGCCACGCCGAATATCCAAATCCAGATTGGATAATACTTTTACTTGCTCTTTGCCTTTTTTGTACAGTTTGCCAATGCCTTTTAACTGCACCAACAATTCATCAGTAGCGAGTGTTTGAGTTTCGAGAGCCGTCATAGATCCTCCAGGACGTTTAGACCAGAACAAGTGACAAAAAAATAAAACGGGTAGCAATGACGCGGTAATGCAGGAACAAACTCTATTTGTTTTTTATTTTTAGCTTTTGGTTTTACTTAAGCTCACTGGCCAAAAATGTTGGCAGCCAGTGAGCGATATTGGTTATACCGTTTTTGATACGCATGCAAAAAAATTAAAGCTCAACCTTGGCGCCATCTTTTAATTCAGGCGGAATAACGACTACAAAATCCTCACCCGCCCTTAAGCCGGTGGCGATGTAGACATCATTACCGTAGCTCGCGTTTAGCGTTACTTTGCGCAATTCCGCCACGCCATCTTTCACCACGAAAATAAACTTGTCCTCACCTTCGGAACGCACCGCCGTGGTAGGCACACGCACTCCCAAAGGCTCTTTGGGTTTTTCTTCTGCGACAGGTTCCGCATTCATAAACGCGACCTTCACTCCCATGTCTGGAAGGATCCGCGGGTCGCTCGCCTGAAACCCGATACGCACTTTTACCGTGGCTTTCTGGCGATCTGCCGTGGGAATAATGGCTATCACTTTCGCCGGGATTTTCCATTCGGGATAAGCTTCCAGTATCGCCTGCACAAATTGCCCTTCGCGCACGCGCTGGATGTAGGATTCGTTGACATCCACTTCAATTTCCAGCGAGGCCATATCAACCAGGGTGCAAATACCGGTGCGGGTAAAACCACCCCCTGCCGAAATCGGCGAAATCATTTCACCCGGTTGCGAGTCCTTGCTAATGACTACGCCGGCAAAGGGTGCGCGTAGGGTTAAATCGTCGAGGTTCTGTTGCTGCAACGCCAACCGTTTCTGGCTCACTGCAATATCCGCCTGACGCGAGGCCACCTGGGCGCGCAACGATTCAAAATCAGCCCGGGCTTTATCCAATACCGCGGCGCTGATCAATTGCCGCCGCGCCAGTTCGGTATTGCGCTCCAGGGTTAATTTGGCCTCGGTCAACCGCGCTTGTGTTTCCGCCACCTGGGTTTTCGCAGCATGCAATTCAGCTTTGCTTAACTCCAGCGATCTGAGCGTATTAGAGTCATCCAAACGTGCGACTATCTGGTCTTTCTCGACCTGCTGGCCCTCTTCAATATAAATTTCCGCAACCTTGCCGGTCACCTTGGAGGACACAGTAGCAGTGCGCCGCGCAACAACATAACCGGTGGCATCGAGCACTGTGGCGGCAGAGGAATCGGGCACTGCCATACGCGCCATTTCAATCTGCACCTTTACCGGTGCGGGATCATTAAACAAGGTAACGCCGCTGACAATTACAACAGCAATTACCGCTGCACCAATCCATAAGCGGGCCTTGTTGTCCCCTTCCGGTTGCTGCTCACGATTTATGCGCAACTGCGATAAAAGTTCGTCTTTACTAGTCACAATATGCTCTGCCCATTACGTCCAGGGCGCCCTGTAATTGCTTGATAACTATTATTGAAGCAATGCCAAAACGCTAATCTCTTTATGTGTTTATCTGTTTACGCACTGCGCCGGCGACGATGATGTTATTGCTGCGGCCCACGCCTTGCCAAAAAAATGCATCCGCATTATTACGCAAGATTGATGCCTGAGCCTAGAAGTTTTAAAGCGACGATTCACAAAAGCATCTGGACCAGAGAATCACCCGGAAACGCTGCGCTATTGATAGTGGCCAGCCTAAAAGAAAGCGATTGGCTGCAACAGCAGCCAATGTCATGGAAAGGCGATGACAAATATCACCACACCGCATTAAAGCGAAGGGGTGAAATCAATCATTTCCGCAGGCAGGATCGGATTTTTAAGGGTGATTTTTGTTCTATCCGATAGCTTCAGGTTTTTTAATTCAGCGCCAAAATAACGGTTGAAAATCTTATCCAATTCACCATTGCTGCTGATTGCTTGCAGGCCTTTTGTGACGCGCGCAGCCAACGCCTGATTGTCGGGATTCACGTAAAATACCAAGGGAAACGGGTAATAAACCAACAGCGATGAATC
>JAJQJO010000038.1 GCA_021323495.1 Cellvibrio sp.
TCGGGATTTTTAGCCCCAAAACTATTTCAGTCGGTGACTTGTTCATCGCTGCCATAGTGCCCGGTTTGCTGCTGGTTGCACTCTATATGCTCTATGTTTTTTTCACGGCTTGGTTGCGTCCTAACGTGATACCGCGCGTCCAGATAGACGAAAGCGAAGAACAGGTTTCATTTATACGTGTGTTGCTAAGTCTATTGCCGGTGATGTTGCTCATCGGTTTGGTGCTGGGTTCGATTTTAATTGGTGCCGCTACTCCAACCGAAGCCGCCGGTGTTGGTGCATTGGGCGCCTGTTTGTTAGCGTTGTGGAAAAAACAATTCAATGTTGCGCGCCTGCGCGAAGTAAGCCGCTCTACCATTCAAATTAGCGCTATGATTTTTATGATCCTGATTGGCGCTTCACTTTTTTCTCTGGTGTTTCGCGGTTTTGGCGGCGAAGAATTAGTACACGGTTTTTTCAGCCAGCTGCCCGGCGGCGTTTTCACTGCTATATTCCTGGTCATGTTAGTGATGTTCCTGCTCGGTTTTATTCTCGACTTTATCGAAATTATTTTTGTCGTTGTGCCGATCGTCGGCCCGGTATTGCTCGCCATGGGAGTAGATCCGATTTGGTTAGGCATTATGATTGCGGTCAATTTACAAACATCCTTCCTTACCCCTCCTTTTGGTTTTGCCCTTTTTTATTTACGTGGCGTAGCCCCAGCCAGCATTAAAACCAGCGAAATTTATCGTGGGGTAATTCCGTTTATTGTGTTGCAGTTGTTGGTGCTCTGTGTGATGGCAATGTGGCCGGGTCTGGTCACCTGGTTGCCGGAGCGGATGTAACACATTTTAACAATTCCGCTTAAATAACTATGCACGTTTGCGCAGTAAATCGGTTAACCATATGCAGGTTTTACGCTGTGTAATTAATGTGATGGAAATCCCATTGATTAAATGATTGCTTCAGTCCGGAGTCAGCTAATCCTTTACAGACTTTCCGAGTTCTGGTTTAGTCACGATACTTGCATTAAGCAAGGATTTTATTTAACACAGGGAGAATTTCATGTTACCTATACTACGTTTCAGTACAGCCATCGCCGCACTCGCACTTGCTGCATGCGGCGGCGGTGACGATAAAAAACCCGTCAGTAGTTCCAGTTCCATATCCATCAGTTCGATGGCCGCTAGCTCAATGGCCATCAGCTCGGAAGCAACCAGTTCATTGACTAGCGTCGCACCTTCTTCAGCACTTTCATCATCAACGCCGCTCTCATCAGCGGCGCCGTCTTCAATAGCCCTTTCATCCAGCTCTGCATCGACAGCAGCGTTATTAGTAAAAATTAACGGCACTATTAATGGTTTCAGCACCGGGGGTGGTCCCAGTGCATTGGATGAAAATCAGGTGCAAGTGAGCGTGCATCTTCTGGATGAAAACGAGCAGGTGCTAGCGAGTACCGCCCCTATTGCAAGTGATTACAGCAGCAGCGATGAGTTGCGTTTCAGTGCGGATCTGAGCGGTGCCGGCGCTGCCAGCGTTGCAGTGAATGTGAGCGCACCGGGGTATACCTCCTTTGCACGTAAACTTGCAGTAGAAAGTCAAATTAATCTGGATGCAAAACTGCAGGCTATTCCGGTGCAAACAGTGGTAGCTGGCACTGCCACCACGGCGTCGGGTATTGAGCTATCCGGTTTTAATATCCAGGTCAGTGCCGACGATGAGCAACAAAGCAATAGTCTCCTGATTAACATTCCCGAGTCCCTGTTACCGGATGATACCAGCTCACTCGATGTTGCCGTGCGCACGTTTGATCCCAATAGTCCGGAAGATGCCGAGTTTTTTCCAGGTGCCTACGCTGATTCCGATGGTAACCAATTAGCTTCCGTTGGTTTTAATTTTGCCGAAATCAAAACTAATAATAATGAAACGCTGGTAGCAGCAATGCACAAAGCGCGGCAGCAGAAAATATCCAAAGCGGGTGGCAACCAGAAATCCCTCGCGGAAGAGCCCGTACTGATTAATTATCAAATCCCGCCGCAAAGCTGTGCGCTGCTGGAAAGCCTGGGTGATAGCGCACCAGATCAAGCTGGTTTCCAAATACCGGTTTACACCTACAATCCCGCCAGTGGCTTGTGGGATTTAATCGGTCAGGGCACGCTGTACAATGAAGCGGCTCAACAGGTTCCCGCAACGCAAACCGTATTTAATTGCACCACCGAAATATTCACCCTGGAGATTTTAGTCACCAACGAAATTTTTCAACGCCAATGGTGGAACCTGGATTATCCGCTGGTGTTTAACCAACCAACCGAATACTGCGCTACCATCCAATTGAAAAATCCTGATGGACAAGCGCTCACCGGTATCAACGGTTTGGTAATGGACAACGACGATAATTTCAATTTTGCTTCAAGCTTTTTCACTACCGATAACAATGGTCATGCGACTATCCGTATCGCCCAGTCCAATATGGCTCCTGATTTGGAAGCTGAAGTTTTTTTCTTTGATGAAAGTGAATTTGGTTATGTGACCCATAAGGTCACATTGTCGACCAATTGTGTTAACAGCCCTGTGCAGGCGCTGGTATTAACCCGCCCACAGTTGTGTGAAGTGAGTGGTAACTTTGTCTATGAAAGTGGTGTGCCGGTCAACCGTAATTTTGTCTACGGTCTCAGTACCGAAAATTCGTCGCTAATGGGTTTTGATTTTACTAACAGCAATGCTCAAGGAAATTATCGCCTCAACCTGCCCTGTGGTGGTGAATACAATATTTTTAATTTTGCCGCACTGCTCTCGCAGCCCGATGAAGAGCCCATGCGTTTGACCCGGATTGATGGCAACCTCGATACCGATGAGCAGAGTGATAACGGCGCGCAGGTGGTGATGAAAGCCGAGGTGATTAAACACAGCCAACCGGCATTTACCGGCAGTTATGACCCGGCGACCAAGACTCTGACCCTGACGGCCTACAGCAGCTTTGATGCCTTTCCTATGAGCGCGCAAGTGAACGTAAAAAGCCTGGACGGCACAACCACTGTGCAAAGTTTTAGCGGTAACTTCACGGTAGATACCAGCGTCGATGATGAAGAGATGCCGTTCTATTTTATAGGTAATTTAATTCGCACCATCGATTTACCCACTACCGATAGTGGCTATTTACTCGAAATTACCTTTGTCGATGCACTGGGTAAAACCTGGACAGCGGTACCGGGTGTAGTTGGTATTTTGTAGTTTCAGTTATTTCATCAACACTGTTCAGTAAAATTAAGACGATTGCACCGATGGTGCAGTCGTTTTTTATTCTGTGGCTATAATTTCTGAAACCCTGAGGAATCCACATGCAGACATTTGCTAGTCAACCAAGCGGTACTATCGCTTTGCAAACCATTACCATGCCCGCTGATACCAATCCTTTTGGCGATATTTTTGGTGGCTGGGTGATGGCGCAAATGGATATCGCTGGTGCGATCCATGCCAACGAAGTTTCGCAAGGGCGTGTTACCACAGTCGCTGTGAGCAGTATGGTATTTATGCGGCCGGTACCGGTCGGTGCCATTATCAGTTGTTACACCAGCACCTTGCGCATCGGCAATACTTCTATTCGCGTAAAAGTGGAGGTCTGGATTAAAGATTTCCTCACTCACCAGATCCGCCAGGTCACGCAAGGCGAATATGTCTATGTCGCTATAGACGAGCAGGGCTGCAAACGTCCGGTGTTAAGGAATGCGCAAAATCCTGATACATAGTCCTGAAATTTGGATCATAAACAACGAGAAATTCGATGGGTTGTTTAATAAATGTGTGCGTGCAATTGCGGCATTATTTTATAACTAACTGAATAATAAAAGCTTATTGGCTTAAACCTTTCTTTACTTCCGGTTTTGTGTAATTTCAATACGAGCGCGCTAGACTTTGGCGTACTGTATTTTATTCACGTTACTGTTATCTTCTTTTTCAGATTTTTGCATCATTTGATATCGTCGCTAAATTTCAGGATCATCAAACACACACCATCCAGAGGCAAGGCATGTTAAAGGATTCCCGCAACGGTTACGGTTTGGTCTCGATTGCGATCCATTGGGTCAGTGCAGTGTTGATTCTGTTTTTATTCGGGCTTGGCATTTATATGACGGGTCTGAGTTATTACGACGATTGGTACCACAAAGGACCGGAACTCCATGTTAGCTTGGGTTTAGTCGTGCTACTGATAATGCTGGTACGTGTAATTTGGCGCTTGGTTAATCCTCTCCCGGTGGATCTTTCAAACCAAAAAATCCAAAACCTGACTGCAAGGTTGGTCAAATTCGGCTTTTACGCTTTTATTTTTATAGTGCTGATTAGCGGCTATTTGGTTACTACCGCTGAAGGCCAGCCAGCAAGCATGTTTAATCTCATTAAATTCCCGGTATTAGCGCAATTAAATTCACAAAATGTCGATATCGCTGGTGTACTGCATGAATATGTGGCGTGGGGCATCATCATACTGGTGGTGCTACATACAGCGGGTGCGCTGATGCATCATTTTGTTATGCGTGATCGCACACTGGTGCGCATGCTTAGGCCTGCAAAGAAAACCGATTTTTTGTAAATCTACCTTTATTTATAACGACACTCTTTATTCATCGATGTATCAACAATGATTTATCTCAAAGGAGTTTATTCATGTTAAAGCAATCAGTTTTAAAAAAATCCCTTCTCACATTAGCGGTAAGCAGTTTCGGTATTATGAGTTTGCCTGCGCTGGCTGACGATTATGTGATCGATACCAAAGGCGCGCACGCGTCGATAAATTTTTCGATTAAACATCTGGGCTACAGCGTACTGACCGGCCGTTTTGATACCTTCTCTGGCGAATTCAGTTACGATCCAGCCAAACCGGAAGCTAGCACCGTTAACGTGACCATCGACACCGGCAGCATCAACTCCAATCATGCCGAGCGCGACAAACATTTGCGCAGCCCGGATTTTCTGAATGTAGAAAAATTTCCTAAAGCGACTTTTGTCAGCAAAAAGATTGTCCTTGATGATAAAGACGAATTTGACATTGTTGGAGACCTGACGCTGAATGGCGTTACCAAAAGCATCACTATTGAAGTAGAAAAAGTGGGCGAAGGTAAAGATCCATGGGGCGGTTACCGGGCGGGCTTCTCGGGTGAAACTACTATTGCCCTGAAAGATTTCAACGTAAAAATGGACTTGGGTCCAGCATCGCAAACAGTGCAGCTGGAATTGGAAGTAGAAGGCGTCAAGAAATAATTTATTTAATGCATCAATATGTGGTGAAAATAAAAAAGGAGGCAATGGCCTCCTTTTTTTATTGGTAGATTTATCGAACAATATTTATGTCTCCGCCATTGGTATTGCTCCGCCACAATTGTTCCTTCAATGATGGTATAGCTATTGCGCGTTAGTTACCGTACAGACATTCCGATCCGCAAATTGCAATTCTTACGACTTGACGGATGACGGCGCTGGACCAAGCCTGATTCGTCTGTAATATCGGCGTTAATCAATTGTTAAGGGGTGCAATCATGGTGCGCACAGCAACTGCGGTTTGGACGGGTACTTTAAAGGAAGGTAAGGGGCATATATCTACCCAAAGTAAAGCACTTTCAGATACCCCTTACGGTTTCAATACTCGCTTTGAAGATGGCCCGGGCACCAATCCGGAGGAACTGATTGGCGCTGCCCACGCGGGATGCTTCACCATGGCGCTGGCTGCGCGTTTAACTGAAATGAAGCTGACGGTTGAACGGCTCGAAACCAATGCAGAAGTGACCCTGGAGCAAGCCGGAAAAGAATTCACCATTACTGCCGTGCACCTTGATTTACAGGCAAAGGTAACAGGAATCGAAAAAGCAGAATTTGAAAAAATTGCGAATGAAGTTAAAAAAGTTTGCCCTGTTTCCAAAGTATTAAATGCCGAAATAAGCCTTATGGTTTCGCTTGCAAATTAGAGGGTGAAGAATCTGGCCATGCATTATGTTTTTTCCGGAAGTCCATGTTAATTATGTCGGAGAAGAAAGATGACTAAAGCACCAGAAAAGCTTGCTTTTGCATTGGAAGTCAATAGCAAGCTCAATGCGTTAATTGAATGGATTTTGGAAAACACACCTAACAAAGAGTCCCCTTTGCATAAAGAAGATTTTGCTGAAGTACAGGAAGAATTTCGCAAAATCGCCTGTGGTATTGATGCGCAAAAAACCGAACCCGAGCCATCTGAAGGGGGGGCACAATATGTCAATGTTACGCCAGCTCCCTGGCCGTAAGCGTTAACCTTCTTAATGCCAACGTTATTCAATATTCTGCACCTGCTCCCGCATTTGCTCAATCAACACTTTTAATTCCACGGCGGCTTGTGTTGTCTCGCTGACTATTGATTTTGAAGAGAGGGTGTTCGCCTCGCGATTTAATTCCTGCATTAAAAAATCCAGGCGGCGGCCGAGTGAATCGGTTTGTTTAAGGCTGCGTTTGACTTCCAGTACGTGAGTATCCAGTCGATCAAGTTCTTCATCAACATCTGCCTTCTGCGCAAGCAATACTATCTCTTGTTCCAGACGTTCCGGTTCCAGTTCCACTTGTAGCGCGGCAAGTTTTGTTTGCAGTTTTTCTCGCTGCGCAGCGAGAATTTCTGGCATACGTGCGCGCACATTGATGACCTGGATGGAGACACTGTCCAAACGATTGATGATCAGTTGTTGCAGCTCTGCACCTTCACGGCTGCGATGTTCGATCAAACCTTCAAGCGCAAGATCAAATAAATCCAGTGCCGCTTTGTGCATCTGCTCACGATCCAATTCTTGTTTCTGGATCACACCGGGCCAGCGCAAAATATCCAACGCGTTCACCGGTGCAGCAATAGCGCCGAGCAAGCCATTGATTTGTTGCGCCGCCTTGGTCAGTTGCGCAACTTTATTGAGGTTGATGCCCAGCTCGGATTCGCCTTCTTGCTCCCATTGCACACTCAGGCTGGCTTCTACTTTACCGCGTTGTAGTGGTTTGCGCATGGCATCGCGCAGATGGGGTTCGATTTCGCGGAAGTCTTCCGGCAAGCGGAAACTGGGTTCGAGGTAGCGGTGATTCACACTGCGGATTTCCCACACCAGCGTACCCCAGGGGAGTTTGGCTTCACGGCGGGCAAATCCGGTCATACTACGTGGCATAAAAGCTCCGGGAACATTTCTATAAGGATGGATACTATGCGGAGGCGGTTACTTCTACGGGCGAGAGCTGGTAGAGTTCGCCGGCACCTTAACATTCATTAACAGATGGGGAATGGTATCACACCTTCCCGCTGATCCATTTCAAGCTGTCAGGATTCCTTTATGCAACGCTCCGGTATGCAACGCCCCAGTGGCCGCACCCCCGACCAATTACGCCCTATCCGTATTACCCGTCGCTACACCAAACACGCTGAAGGCTCGGTGTTGATAGAGTTTGGTGATACCAAAGTCATCTGCACTGCGAGTGTGGTTAACTCGGTCCCTCCTTTTCTGCGTGGTCAAGGCCAAGGCTGGCTCACCGCCGAATACGGCATGCTGCCGCGCTCAACTGGCACACGTATGGACCGTGAAGCAGCGCGTGGAAAACAGCAGGGGCGCACCGTAGAAATCCAGCGTTTGATTGGCCGTTCACTGCGCGCTGCGGTTGATTTAACCGCGCTCGGCGAAAATACGATTCATATCGATTGCGACGTTATCCAGGCTGATGGCGGCACCCGTACTGCTTCCATTACCGGTGCGTGGGTTGCTTTGGCTGATGCAATTAATTTCCTCAGGGTACAAGGCAAAATCACCGGAGAACCGCTAAAGCGTGCGATTGCTTCTATTTCCGTGGGTATTTATCAAGGTGTCCCGGTGCTGGATCTCGATTATCCGGAAGACTCCTCCGCCGACACCGATATGAACGTGGTTATGGGCAACGACGGCGGTATTATCGAAATACAGGGTACTGCTGAAGCTGAGCCGTTTAGTGAAGCAGAGTTTGCGGCGATGTTGAGTTTGGCTAAAAAAGGGATTGCGCAATTGCATGAATTACAGCAGCAGGCATTAAACGATAATTAATGTTAACCCCCCTTGGCTACGCGCACCTCCCTTTTAAAGGGGGGCGCTTAGCCAAGGGCGGATTGGGAAGCTATTTAGAAATTATTCGTTCGGAACCAACCCCAAATTTTTCACAATCTGTGCCGTAGGCTCGGTTTGGTTCATGGTGTAAAAATGCAAGCCGGGCGCTTCATTTTCCAGCATGACTTCACACAGTTCTGTTACCAATTCTACGCCGAAGGCTTTTAAACTGGCTTCATCATCGCCGTAAGTTTCCAATGCTTTGCGTAACCAACGCGGAATTTCAGCACCACAGGCATCGGAGAAACGGGTGAGATTTTTGTAATTGATGATCGGCATAATGCCGGGATAAATTGGCTGGGTAATTCCCGCCTTTTGGCATTGATCAACAAAATAAAAATACGAATCCGGATTAAAAAAGTATTGCGTGATGGCGCTGTTCGCGCCTGCATCAAATTTACCTTTCAAATAACGGACATCGTCATTATAGCTCTTGGCTTGCGGATGAATTTCCGGATAAGCCGCTACTTCCAAATGAAAGTGTTCACCAAAATGTTTGCGGATAAAAGCCACCAATTCATTGGCGTATACCAATTGGTAGGCGCCACCTACACCGGAGGGCATATCGCCACGCAATGCAACGATCCGATCCACACCTGCATCCTTGTATTCCTGAAGTAGGCTTTTGATAGTGCTTTCATCGTCACCACCAAAAGATAAATGCGGTGCGATGCTGATGCCATCGGCTTTAAATTGCGTGACTATACCTTTGGTGTTGTCGCGGGTTGAGCCTCCCGCACCATAAGTGACGGAAAAAAAGTCTGGTGCGAAGGCATTTAATTGGTTGCGCACATTGATGAGTTTTTCTTTTCCTTCAACCGTTTTGGGCGGAAAGAATTCAAAACTTAAACGCGGTTGTGAGTCGTTCATAATATTGCTCTGTTGTAGGTTGGGGCGGGCCGAGTAGACTGAGGAGCCGCCCCAACACAATTAACGAGAATAGATAAATTTAAAACGTTAATGTTAATTCGGTTATTTGAATAAACATTAACGTGTATTGCGATATTGTCATGTTGGGGTTCGTTCCTCACCCCAACCTACAAGAGCATCATTAATATTTGTAAGAGTCCGGCTTGAAAGGGCCTTCAACCGCATAGCCAATATATTCCGCCTGCTGTGTTGTCAGCTTGGTGATTACACCACCAAAACCTTCCACCATATCTTTGGCCACTTCTTCATCAAGTTTTTTCGGCAGTACACGCACGTACAGATGTTCTGCTTTTTGCTCGGCAGGCAAGTTGGCAAATTTGCGCTCGTACAAATACATTTGTGCGAGTACCTGATTTGCAAAAGAACCATCCATAATGCGCGATGGGTGACCGGTCGCGTTACCCAGATTCACCAGGCGACCTTCCGACAAAATAATCAAATGATCGTTAGTGGCTTTATCGCGATACACTTTATGCACTTGTGGTTTAACTTCTTCCCACTCCCAATTTTTGCGCATAAATGCAGTGTCGATTTCACTGTCGAAGTGGCCGATATTACACACCACTGCGCTGCGTTTTAAGGCACGCAACATAGCTGAGTCACACACGTTCACGTTGCCCGTCGTAGTGACAACCAAATCGGTAGTGCCGAGTACGATGTGATTAATATCTTCGTATTTGCCAGTGTTGATGCCGTCGTTGTAAGGCGATACGACTTCGAAGCCGTCCATGCAAGCTTGCATGGCGCAGATTGGATCTATCTCGGTGACTTTAACAATCATGCCTTCCTGGCGCAGTGATGCCGCAGAACCTTTACCTACATCGCCGTAACCAATAACCAGGGCTTTTTTACCGGCGAGCAAATGGTCGGTTCCGCGTTTGATTGCATCATTCAAACTATGACGGCAACCGTATTTGTTGTCATTTTTACTTTTGGTCACTGCATCGTTTACGTTGATTGCAGGCACTTTTAATTGGCCTTTTTTCAGCATGTCGAGCAAGCGGTGGACACCGGTGGTGGTCTCCTCCGAAATCCCATGAATTTTATCGAGCATCTGTGGATATTTTTCATGCACGATTTGGGTTACATCGCCGCCATCATCGAGAATCATATTGGCCGCCCATGGCTTGCCATCTTTATTGATGGTTTGCTCAATGCACCACCAGAATTCTTCTTCGGTTTCACCTTTCCAGGCAAATACCGGAATTCCCGCAGCAGCAATAGCGGCTGCGGCGTGGTCCTGGGTGGAGAAAATATTGCACGATGACCAACGCACTTCTGCACCGAGATCCACCAATGTTTCAATCAACACGGCAGTTTGAATGGTCATGTGGATGCAGCCAATAATTTTTGCATCTGCCAAAGGTTTGCTCGCTGCATATTTGCGACGCAGCGCCATCAATGCGGGCATTTCACCTTCGGCGATTTCAATTTCTTTGCGTCCCCACACGGCGAGGGACATATCGGCAACTTTGTAGTCGGTGAAGCTCATAATTTGAATCCTGTTTTTAAATAAAAATTCTGTAATTCGCAATAATTTCCATTCGTGCGCACTGTGTAGGTTGGTGGTGAGGAACGAACCCCAACATAAGTAACGCGGCGATGCCTATTTGAAATTAAAGCGCTTTCTTCAACGCCTCAACCTTATCGGTTTTTTCCCAGGTGAAATCGGGAAGCTCGCGACCGAAGTGGCCATAGGCCGCAGTCTGGCGATAAATCGGACGCTTTAAATCGAGCATCTGGATCAAACCGCGTGGACGCAAATCAAAGTTTTCGCGAATCAAATCAATAATCGCCGCGTCGGAAATTTTTCCGGTGCCAAAAGTGTTGATGGAAATTGAGGTAGGTTCAGCGACACCAATTGCGTAACTCACTTGAATTTCCAAGCGATCCGCCAACCCGGCGGCAACAATATTTTTTGCTACATAGCGGCCCGCGTAAGCAGCAGAGCGATCTACTTTTGATGGGTCTTTACCAGAGAAGGCGCCGCCGCCGTGACGCGCCATGCCGCCGTAGGTATCTACAATAATTTTGCGGCCGGTCAAACCACAGTCGCCGACCGGGCCGCCGATAATAAATTGACCGGTGGGGTTGATGTGATATTGCGTATCTTTGTGCAGCCATTCAGCGGGCAATACATTTTTAATAATCAATTCACGCACGGCTTCGCGGATTTCGGTTTGTTTTACGCTCGGGCTGTGCTGGGTAGACAGTACTACCGCATCCACTGCAACAGGTTTGCCGTCCTCATAGCGCAGGGTAACCTGGCTTTTTGCATCCGGACGCAACCAGGGCAGCTCGCCGCTCTTGCGCAATTGCGCTTGTTTCTCTACCAGGCGGTGTGCATAAAAAATCGGTGCGGGCATTAATACGGCGGTTTCATTGGTGGCATAGCCAAACATCAAGCCCTGGTCGCCTGCGCCCAAATCTTTATCGTCAGCTTCGTCTACACCCATGGCGATATCAGACGATTGTTTGCCGATTGCATTCAACACGGCGCAGCTTGCACCATCAAAACCCACATCACTGGAGTTGTAGCCGATATCCAGAATTACCTGACGAATCAAATCTTCCAGATCGACATAGGTCGAGGTGCGCACTTCACCGGCGACAATCGCCATACCGGTTTTTACCAGCGTCTCTACCGCAACACGCGCGTTCGGGTCATCTTTTAAAATGGCATCGAGTACGGCATCAGAAATCTGGTCTGCCAATTTGTCGGGATGGCCTTCGGAAACGGATTCGGAGGTAAAGACTGAGTATTCAGACATGGTTTATTCCTTGTAAATAAAATTAAATAAATCTGTAACCCGTATGGAGTGAAATGTAAAACGGGATTTATTTTTCACATCATCAGTTGTTCCCGTATTTCGCCAAGCTCTATACGGCCAAGTTTAAAAAGTTATCAAGTTTTAAAAATTCGTCGGTTTGAAAAATTGGCGCAATTGGATCTGGAAGCCGTTGCGCAATGCAAAATACACGCTCTGGCCTTCCTCCAGTTTTGCTGCAATCGCCCAGCGCGAAAAATCCTGTGGTTCAAAACCCTGCCATAAATCACCACAAGCCTCGCGCGCCCATGCTTGTTCGTGGCGACAAAGGTCGCAGATCAGTAGCGCGCCGCCAGGAGCCAATACATTACTTAAATCCTGAAAAATATCGGCGGGCGACGGTGTGTGGTGCAGTACCATATTCACCAATATGCAATCTGCCAGTACTTTATGGCCGATTAAACTTTCGGTATCACCGTGGATAAATTCGATATTGCGCAGATTTTTTTCGCTGGCAAATGTACGTGCTTTATCGAGCATATTGGCCGCGATATCGAGCGCGATTACCTGGTTGAATTGCTGCGCGAGCACCGCTAAAAATTCGCCTTCGCCGGGGCCAATTTCCAAGGCGAGTTTTTTATCGCGTAGAGCGGTGTTATTGAGCAGCTGGGTCATCTGCTCGGCATACACCGGGTAGCTGGCAATCAAATCCTGTTGGGCGCGAAATTTATCGGCATTCTCACTAAAAAATATTTGCGCCGCCTGGCTGCGTTCCTGTTGTAATTCACGGATTGGCTCGCGTAAATGCCTGGCGATTGGCAGCGTATCCACCGTCGCAAATAATTGTTGCTGCAACGCGGCAAGTGGATGGTCAGGGGCTAAATAAGCGCGGCGATAAAAAATTGAATTAGCTTCGCGGCGCGAACTCAACAGTCCCGCATTGTTGAGCACCTTGAGGTGATGGCTCATGCCCGACTGCTTGATCGAAAAAATCTGGCATAACTCCAATACGCCGAACGAATCCTGGCTCAGCACCCGCAAAATCTCCAGGCGCAGCGAGTCGCCAGCGGCCTTGAGCAAATTGGCGAGCGGGCCGAGCGGCGCTTCCAGTTCCACCACATCGGTGAGTACCGGTAGCGTGCCTGGGGCGTTAGGTACGGATTGGTTCATTGTGTGATCAAGGGTGATGGCAATTGCCGTGCAGTCTAGCAGCCCAAAAAACCTATATCAAAATATTTTGATATAGGTTTTGCGATTTTTTGTGAGGATTTGATCTGAATGGGCGCTTTTTCGGACTCTGGTCCAAGGTTTTATCGATTAATTGTGTCTATCAAGTCTCTTATTCCTTTACGGGCGGCGTTCGCTGGGCGAAAATGCCTGCCCATTTTGTCAGTGGGCGCCCGATTCACCTTAAGCGACCACTCCCAGCGACGGCGGCTGGAACCCAACGACACAAAAGCCCATCAGAGGCCTGTAATAAGTGGCAATTGCCCATTAGTGCTTTGCAACCCCAGGACGTGCCTGACCAGCTGTAATTGGCTCAGGTAAAAACGCCCACCTACACAACAGCAATCAACTTATACGTAAGGAGCCTTGAGTTTCATGCCAACTCGCCAACATCTTGCCAATGCAATCCGTGTCCTCTCCATGGATGCCGTTCAAAAAGCTAACTCAGGCCACCCGGGCGCCCCTATGGGCATGGCGGATATCGCCGAAGTTCTGTGGAATGACTTTTTAAAGCACAATCCGCACAACCCTGATTGGGCTGATCGCGACCGTTTCGTTTTATCAAACGGCCATGGCTCAATGCTGATCTATTCCTTGTTGCACCTGAGCGGCTATGCCGTATCTATGGACGACCTCAAGCAATTTCGCCAGTTGCACTCCAACACTCCCGGCCATCCCGAGCGCGGTTACACTCCCGGTGTTGAAACCACTACTGGTCCATTGGGCCAGGGCATTGCGAACGCGGTGGGGATGGCACTGGCAGAGAAAATCCTCGCCGCCCAATTCAACCGTGAAGGCCATGATGTTGTTAATCACTTCACCTATTGCTTCCTCGGCGATGGCTGCATGATGGAAGGTGTTTCCCATGAAGCCTGTTCATTGGCTGGTACCCTCGGTCTGGGCAAGTTGATTGCCTTCTACGACGATAACGGCATTTCGATTGATGGCCATGTTGAAGGCTGGTTTACCGATGACACGCCCAAGCGTTTTGAAGCTTACGGCTGGCATGTAATCCCGGCGGTGGATGGCCACGATGCCGCTGCAATCAAAGCAGCCATCGAAGCCGCTCGTGCAGAAACCAAAAAACCAACCTTGATCGTGACTAAAACCACTATCGGTTTTGGTTCGCCAAACAAGCAGGGTTCACACGATTGCCACGGCTCACCACTTGGTTTGGAAGAAGTGGCGCTGGTGCGCAAAACCCTTAACTGGGAATACGAACCCTTTGTAGTTCCCACCGATGTTTATCAAGGTTGGGATGCAAAAGCCAAAGGCGCTGCTGCGGAGTTGAGCTGGAAAGATAAA
>JAJQJO010000363.1 GCA_021323495.1 Cellvibrio sp.
CCCGCGCAGCCAGCGCAACCCACACCGCCCGCACATCCGAACGTTCCACCACGCCCCGGGGCTCCACCGTCCCCACTAAGCCCTGCTAGCCCGCAAAGCCCTAATGTACCGGTAGAACCTATTGCACCGGTTGAAACTCCACCGCACATCTCGCCGACTCCACCAGCCCAACCAATCCATCCAACTGATCCGGTACAACCCGGCGTTCCCACCCAGCCGATCCAGCCACAGGCGGGTTCATCACAGCCAGGTTTATCCCAGGCAAAGCAACGTATAGCAGCGGCCGCGACAAAGGCGCGCAGTCAGCGCCAGACTCAGAATAGTCTTTGAATGCGGCGCAACTCGATCCGCACTGCATTCTTTGCCGGTTCATGATGATGATGGGTGTGGCGCTCCCCATCATCATTCTCATGGTAGTGCCGATGGGATGCATGTTTGTGTGCGTGGTCCGCTGACTTCCGGGGTTGTGCACGCAACATTTGCGGAACATTCTCACCGTTGAAATAACCACTGTTATTACTTGCCTTTCTCATACCGAATCCACCTTCAGAATTTCGCCCGTTTAACGACTGTTATTTATTGTCGAGAGTTTATTAGCGAGTAACTGTGCTCAAAGCTGGGGGCTAACTCAGGAGCCAAGCCCAGATCCGAACACTAAGATGACGAGGCAATGAGGTCAGTACGGCAGACCACATAAACCTGAATTTGAAGCTGGAGGGAAAAAATCCCTCTGTTGGCGTGTATCAACACTTTTTGTCGTTACGTTAGCTATCCCACAGATAATCGCTTGGCGCAGTACTTATTATTCATTCGAGGCTCGACGTTACGTTACTCACGACCAGGTTGATCGATGATTGGCCAAAAAATTTAAGGGGTTAACGTGTCGTACGGTTTATTTTTTAACCTAGCAGGTAGCGACTATGTCAATCCTATCCGATCCCGTTAAACCAATTCCCGCCAAAGCTCCCACCAGGGGTAACGATAAAATCCAGGAGGCATCGACCGATATCGCGCAAGAATTCAATAATTTTGTCAGCGATGTGGAAAGATTAATTAAAGAATCTTCGCACCTTACCGGTGATGATCTTGCGCACGCAAAAATTAAACTCAACCAGCGCATCAATGCAGCCAGGCAATACATCAATAGCATCAATCGCGCAGCGGCTGACAAGGCTCAGAAAGTCGCGACATTGACCAATGACTATGTGCACGAAAAACCTTGGGCCGCCCTGGGTACCGGTGCCATTGTCAGTTTTGTGCTGGGTTTATTGCTCGGGCACCGCAACGACGATCAGCCTAAAAAATAGTGTTGGTGGTGTGTCGTACGGAATAATAAAAATAACGCCTATATCATAGTCATGAAGATGCAGAAATCGACCTCTCTTTTTCACTATCATTCTTTTCATTTCTTGTAATTCTATTTTTTTGGCTATCAGCCAAGTACAGGAGGTTCAGCATGAACTATGAAACCCGCGATACCTACGGCATTTATAAAGGCTCACACCAGCGCGGCCCCGGTCCCCGGTTAATGGGCGCAGACACATTGATCGGCAATGATGTGTGCAATTTTGAAAATGAAGATATCGGCGAAATCAAGGAAATCATGTTGGACGTCGCCAGCGGCAATATTGAATATGCGGTACTGTCTTTTGGTTCCTTCCTCGGCATGGGTGAAAAACTTTTTGCAGTGCCCTGGAGTGCACTGAAACTCGATACAGAAAATAAACGCTTCCAGCTAAGTATTGACAAAGAACGCTTGCGCAATGCGCCTGGCTTTAATAAAAATGCCTGGCCTGACCTGGCTGACCACACCCTGGCAAATGATCTCCATTCTTACTATGGAACCAAACCCTACGCCAACCGCCTGCGCAATTAATAATGGTGCGTCGTCAACCAAGAAAATAAACCCTCGCAGGGAGGGTTTATTTTTTGCTGTTAAACAATTTATCTTTTGCGAATTAATTATTCGTGTGAATTGTTTTAAGTCATTTAATCATTTTGGTCTTGGTCATTTGCTCTTGAGTCACTTGGTCCCGGTGCTCTTGGTCACTTGGTCTCGGTATAGTCCCCTACCGCATTTTTAAAAATTTTACTCGCTGTTTCTGTTTCGTCAGCCGACAAGGATTCCACCACCACTACCAAGCTGCCATTGGTTATTGCATCATGGACCAATTCAGATAAGGGTTTTGCTTTTTCAGCAGCACCGACACTTGCGCCAACCAAGCCACCAATGCTTGCCCCCCAACCCAACATAACAAGCGGGCCAATCAATGGACTGGCGACAAACAGGGTTACGTTTGCTGCAGCCATCACGGCAGTGAGCACCGCACCGACGCCGGTACCCACCGCAGTGCCGATAGCCCCATCGACGACAATATCTTTCAATACCACATCACTGCTGCCGGTAGCGGTGTGGGTAAGCGGTGAGTCTTTGTCAAAGAGGTGGATGCGTACCAGGGGCACACCAGCAGCCACTAGCTCCGCTATCACCTGCTCTGCCTGATCGCGGTGTGCCAACACACCGGACACATAATGACGATAATGTTCCATTTTCATTCTCCTGCTGCGACCGCAACATGGCGGATAATGTCTCATATTATCGCGCTTCAGCGTTTCTGCTCCGTGCGCTTGCGTACTGACCAAGCCGGTATTAACCACCCCCGCTTTTTGACCCGGCGGCGTCGTCAGGTTTCATTAAAGGAATGTGACCTGGATATAAATCCACTTATTTTACGGCACAAAATTCAACAATCATGCACTTATGTTAGCCAACCCACAGACCAAAACAGGTAATAATCACACCATTCGCCAACTAACCTCGTAAAAAACTGTCCATAGCGACGCCTCCACAGCGATAACTATTTGCTCAATCCCAGCTCCGTACTGGGTCTATTTTTTTGCAGTAGAGTCAAGTTTTTATGAAAGCAAAAGTTACCCGAAAGAATATTTTCTTACTTAGCCTTCCGACGGTTTTCGTAGTGATCATCGCCGCTACCCTCTTCTGGTTTTTTGACCGGATGAAAACGGCAGACAGTCTGCGGATGCAATCCACCCTCGCATTAAATAGCGCACAAAAAATTATCGCGCTGACCACCGATGCTGAAATAGGTACGCGCGGATATATATTGACCTTTGATGAACAATTCCTTCAACCCTATAACCAGGCTCAGGAAAAACTCGCCGAAGAAATCAAGCGTTTACACAAAATATCGACCACGGCAGAGGCCACTGCGCTGGTCGACCAACTCACGCCACTGATTGACAAGGAAATACAATTCCTCACCAGCGCTGTCGCCGATACCGGCAAGCTGAATTCGGGTGATTTATTGCTACGTTTTACTAATGGTGAAGGCACCGAGAGAATGGCGGCGATACGCGCAGCAGTGCAGGAATATCAGGAATTGCAGAATGAGCAATTGCAGGCATATCGAGCTGACCACCGCAAATACATGAGCTACCTGTTTGCATTTATTGTGCTGGTCAGCCTTTTTATGTTGTTATTTGCGCAGGCATTTGCATACGGCATTTATCGCAATATCCACCAACGCCTGATGGATTTGGTCCACCTCGAAACCAAACGCTCGCTCGACAAACAAGAGGCCATGAACCAACAGTTAAACCTGGCCTATGTCACCCTGCAGGACAGTGAAAGAAAACTCGAAGTAACCCTCAACTCTATTGCCGATGCGGTGATAGCAACCGATTGTAATGCCTGCGTAACACTCATGAACCACGTTGCGGAACAATTGACTTCGTCCTCCGTTGAACGGGCGGCGGGCAATTCGATTTGCGAATTTTTCCATATTGTTAATAAAGAAACACGCGAACCAGTGCTAAACCCGGTACTGGAAACCCTGTTACATGGAGTGGCCCAGGGCGCTAGCGATAACATCCTGATTTTGGCCGATG
>JAJQJO010000364.1 GCA_021323495.1 Cellvibrio sp.
CAAATCGTCTTTCGCTGCTGCGATTACCGCTCCTGTTGGTTCATCCTTGTTTTCTTCATCCAGCAACAGATCCAGCAAGGGTTTTAAATTGCCGCCCACCGCATCAGAAGCCGATACCAACTCAACCAGCGTCTGCCAGAAAATCGGGTCGTACTTGCGTTCGATCCGAATCATCAATTGCGCAATCACTTTGGTAACCGGCACATCGTTGGCAAAACCATCGAGCATTTTTGCTGCCGATTCAGTCGCTTCATCGCCTTCTACCGGACGCAGGCTTTGCAGCAGTGCAAGATTGAATTCACGCAACACGGTTTTGTTTTCGTCGAGATACAAACCGTTGTCGGCGGGTGAAGGTAATACGGTCGGTATTACCGCAGGCAAAGGCACACCGCGCGCTAACACAATTCCACTCAAGCGGGTTTCTGCTGCACGCAACGGGCGACGAATATAAAACAGGGATTGGCTGCTGGTATTGAGCTTGTCCCAAATCGCAATCCAGGCATCGCGGTCGGTATCCAGCTCGTGGGGTTTTACCACCGGGAATAATTTGAGGCTCAATAAATTTTGCGACGGCAAAGGCGTTCCACCGCTGGCGATCGGACGCTCGAGACGCTGCGCAGCCTGGCCATAATCACTATTGCTCATCGGTACCATCACCACAATATCCACCGGCTCGCGGCTGGAGAGATCAATCATGGGCAAGGTCATAGACTCGGCGCGAATCTGCTCCACATCGGACAAACGCACCGGCGCAATCCAGATGTTGTAATGCTCCGGAAAATATCCCTGGCGGCCAGTCACAGGATTGACGGAATCTTTTGGCAGTGCGCCCACGGGCGGTAACTGACGGAAATAATCCGTCGCTGCAAAATCATTGGTGAGCGATGAGCTTGCGCGCTGCTCTTGTACATCGCGCAAGAGTTTGTCGTAGCGCCGGCTCAAGTCGGCTTGCAAATCACCGGGCCTGGTAATAGCACGCACAGGTTGGCGAAGAAGATCTGCATCCAGCCACAGCGGACGATCATTGACGATGGCCAATACACCCAGGCCAACACCATCTTCAGGCACCGCACCATTGCCGGTGGGATCGTTGATCCACTCGCGCAATAAATTAGCGCGAATGACTACTTCATTTTGCTGGCCAAATGCCTGCGGCAAACGCACCAGTGAAAACTGTACGCCTTCGGTCATCACATCAAAACTGAAGCGGCGATTTTCACCAAGGTCGGTGGGAAATACTTCCGCAATATCGGTGCCCTGCTCGCTATATTTCACTACGACTGCATAAAGTGCGCGATCGATGCGGCGGAAGCGGCCATTGTTCAGCTCCGAAATTTCTGCGCGGTCAGAAATATCCAGTGTGAGTTCACGCGTGATTTCCAGCACCCGACCAGCACGACTCACCGCCAGGCCCGGATCGACACTGATTTTTCCGGTGGAAATATCCAGGCTCAATTCAAGCCCGCGCACTATGCCGTAACCCAATGCCTGACCGAGTTCGCGCAAGCGACCATCGAGATAAAGCTGGTCGCGGTTTAAATCTTCTGCCGTCAGCAAGCGGCTATCAAAATAATGGGATCGCGTCAGGCGCGGATCAACATCGGCCACGCGCTCCAATCCTTGTTTCTGGATAACCTGGTTGCCCATGGGTTTAAATAATTCGTTTGCCATAATCGTCTCCTGTGATTCGTTTCAAGCCACTGGTTTTACACTCCGGGGCTTAAGGATTTGCCAGCAAATACCCGAGCTGGCTGGCAGTTACCAAAAAAGGGCGGACAAGGTTGTTAACGCGAATATCATTGGGATTAACCAGGGGTTTGCCTTCCTTCGTGGTTTCGAGCAAAGCATCCAGGTCAGGAACATCTATTTCTATGCGCGCCAACAACAAGCGCGCACCTCCTTCCAATTCATCTGCCGCCAATTGCGCACTGATACCTTTGTCATCGAGGCAGTGCAGCAAACGCGCGTGCAATTGCAATTGCGCACCGGCCGTAGCATTGGCATTGTTAACCGTTTCAAGATAATCACTTTCACTGCCGGTCAATCCTGCTGGCGTTGCATCAGCTACCGGATCGTGTGCGGCCCAGGGATGGAATCTGGTTTCGGCCGAGGCTGGCGGTAATTCAGGAATTAATTCCAGCAATATGCTATCGACAGTGCGGCTCGGCTGTACCGCGTCGGTACTTAAATTCAACTTGCGCGCTAACACCGGTTGCATTCCAACCGGCACTTCCTGATGGCGCACAGTCACCTTGAGATGCAATACGTTGGTGGTATCGTTGTAACCGGCGTAAAGCCGGGTAGCGCCCTGCGCGCGAATCCAGTCGGCGAGATCAATGCCATAAGGCTCACGAATAAGTACTTCGCGTCCCAAACCATCGATACCAATTCCCTGCCCCACCTGCACCCTGGTGGTGATCGGGTCAGTGACATTTTCATCGGGCGCCGGATCAATACCCACGCGCATACCCGCCAAGGTCCCATAACCTTCCAGCCAATACTGGTGACGATTAAGGCGGCGCCGATGATAGGCTTGCTCATCGCGCGTAGCCTCAAGCCCCAACAACATACCGGCCTCATAGGCGACACGGCGCAGGGGCTGCTCGAAGCTGGCATCCGCTTCCAGGCTGTCGGTATTTTCAGTGAAGTCGCTCATTGTCTAACTCCATCTCTCATCAAACCATTATTGAATTCGTACAAAATTATTGAATTCGTGAATGAACATCGCGCGGTGAAAATGCCGGCGGATTTTTTAATAAACCTTCGCGCCCCAACCAGGTGTCATCGAGTATCACCGGGCGCGCTGGTGGTTGATGTTCCAGGAAAGTATCCACACCCAACAAAGGCGCGAGGCCCAGCACAAAGGGATGATCGGTTTCTACCAAACGCCATTGCACATGGGCGGGCATCTCTTGCTCCAGTGTGGATTGAACTACATCCTTGAATCGGCGCGCAGCGCCATGCAACAGCACAGTCACTTGATTGGCGTAACGGTCAAAAAAATTAGCCACAATTTTTTTCTCGGTCGCCGTTGCCAAACCGGGCGCGAAAAGCGCGATAAAATCCCGCTGGTCTTCATTAGCGAGAATCAAGCTATCGCCGACAATACTGTTGCCGCTGACTCCGGATCCCAAGGTGAGCGGATGTTCTTCATCATCCATTTGCACGCCGAGAATGGTGGCCATGGTGCGCCGCAAACGGAAATTTTCTACCAACACAACCTGGCCACGGGCGACCGCGCCATCAGTGAGAATATCCAGCGCCAACTGCACACCGTAGAGCGTGCCGCGCCATTGCTGCAAATTGCCGCTCTCCAATAACCAGCGGCGTTTACGTTCAACCGGCCATTGTTCCGGTAAAGTTTGGCCGAGGCATTGCGCCAGGTTGGGTAAATAATCCGGCACGGTAAATTGCGGATGCAACAACAATTCTGCACTCGCAATCTGCGCTTCAAGCGGCGTCCAGGTTGCTTCAAAAGCCGCGAGTAAACGCTCGCGAATATCCGCACCATTGGCTGGCAACTCATCCAATGCAGGATTGACTACCTGCTCCTGGCGAAAATGTTCCGGCAGGTAAGCTTCCTGATAAGAAAAACGGGAATAATAAATTTTGAGTGCATGCACTGCTGGCGTATGGCGACCATCACTTTCAAACACTAACGCCAATTGCAAATAGCGCCCCACCAAACGACGCACCGGCCCACCGCGACGTTGCAATAAAGTTTCAAACAAACCGCTTTCATTGGTTTTGGTTTCCACCAGGCCTTTTCCAAACGGTTGGTCGGAACGAAATGGACACCAGACCCAATCCGGTTGTTCGATGTAAGGCGTTTCGTTTTTATCGTCCGGGTTGTTATAAACCCGGGCAAATAAACGCAAACGCGTGCC
>JAJQJO010000365.1 GCA_021323495.1 Cellvibrio sp.
ATCGGCGACATGGGCATCAATAGAATCCTGGTCATCCAATACAGCGGCGATGCCACCTTGGGCAAACCAGGTAGAGCCCTGGTTGATTTCATTTTTGCTGAGTACGGCAACCCGCGCTTGTTGGGCTAGACTTAACGCCAGAGTGAGACCGGCGGCGCCTGAACCAATGACCAGAACATCGTATTGATAGTGTTTTTTCATGCAGAGAGAACCCGATTCGCGATATGGAGCCTGGATAGAGAGAATGGCAACGATGCAGTATAACAAGCTCAGGTTGGTTTATACGAAGTAAACAGCCTGGGGGACTAATAACCCAGTATAATCAGCCTGAACTTTTTAGGCATGGTTTTGTCTATGAGCCGGCCAGCTGTAATAGACTCCGGTTTAACAATGCCGGACATCGGACGAGCTAACTGCTACTTGATGGCAGCCTAAAGGTTGGTTTTGTGAGGCTGGGTTCATGAGTCAAATAACTCGGGAATACTGGCGTAGATTTGCCCGTGACCAAAAGGTCAGGGCGCTTGGGGGTTAAAGAATGACTGCGCAACTAGCGCCTGATGTTGATCAGCAATTGGTCGAGCGAGTTCAAAAAGGCGATAAACGCGCGTTTGATTTGCTAGTGATTAAATACCAACACAAAGTATTGGCGGTAATTAGCCGTTTTATTCGCGATCACGCCGAAGCTCAGGATGTGGCCCAGGAGGCCTTTATTAAAGCTTATCGTGCTCTGCCTAATTTTCGGGGGGACAGCGCGTTCTATACCTGGATTTACCGTATCGCGATCAATACAGCCAAAAACCAGATAGTCGCGCGCAACCGTCGTCCACCGACCAGTGATGTAGAAATCGAAGATGCTGAATTTTTTGATGGCAATGACGGCATGCACGAGTTGAACACACCTGAGCACAATGTTTTGTGCGAGGAGCTAGAGGGGACTATTGCGCAGGCTTTTCGCGATTTACCTGACGATCTGCGCACGGCGGTCACATTACGTGAGCTGGATGGTTTAAGTTATGAAGAAATTGCTGAAGTGATGGAGTGTCCGGTAGGTACGGTGCGTTCGCGTATTTTCCGCGCGCGTGAGGCGATCGATAAGCGCATCAAGCCGTTGATTCAGGATATATAGGGATAACTGCTTGCAGCGAATGAGAGCAAATTGCAACCCTGCTGAAAAACTTGCACAATTTTTTGTAATTTCGTGAACCAATTGGTTATTGTCCAGTCATAAAAAGCAACTGAGCCAGAGATCGCTAACGACACAGATCCCTGGCCAACATAACGTAATTCATTAATAATATTTTTTTCACGTTAGCGAGCATTTTTAAGAGGCACCGGCGAGAATGACAGAGCAAATCCAACCATCAGTGCTTGCTGAATCTCTCTCAGCACTTATGGATAACCAGGCATCGGAATTGGAAATTCAACGGCTGCTTAAAGCCCTTGATGCAGATCCCGAACTTAAATCTACCTGGTCCCGCTATCAAATTGCGAGTGCAGGCTTGAAAGGCAATTTGCCAGGAATGGCTTCCAGTAATTTCGCCGCACGTATCAGTGCTGCGGTTGATGCTGAAGAAACCTATTCACTTCAATCACAAATTTCCTCTCAACCACAAATTTCCTCTCACCAAAGTCCGTCCCAACAAGCATCCAGCGAAACTACAGGAGGAAATGTCATAGCCATGCCCCTGCGTTGGTGGCAACAAGCTGGCCGTGTTGCGGTTGCGGCATCGGTTGCCGGTGCGTTGGTTGTCGGCGTGCAACAGTACCAATCCGTTGCCCCGCAAACAGCGGAAATTGCAAGCAATGCTGCCGTTAGTGCTCCGGTAGCCGCCAGTGAAACCAAGGCAGCTAATTTGCCGTCAGGTATAAATGCACCGACACTCTCGGCGCGTACCGTGGCAGTACAAAGTGGTTATGAATCGCGCCCACAGGAGAGTCGTCGAGTCATGTTCGTACCGCGTCAGCAAGCCGCGCCGGTATACAACGAAGATATCAGTACCTATGTGAACCTGTTGATCCAGGAGCATACTGATAACGCCTCACTTAATAGTGGTCAGGGCATGTTGCCTTACACACGTGTGATTCTCAACGAAGAGGAATAGTCGTTTCCCGCGTCTTGTAAGTAAGTCGTTACAATAAGAGTCATTGCATTAACAGGTGGAGCAGTTATGCTGCTCCCTTGATCCACTCTTCCAAGAGTCCAGAATGTTAACTCCCTTTTTAATCCGCGCTTTTTTATTGTTATCCCCCTCGATATTTTCGCTCAATCTTCAGGCTCAGGATTCAAACATTCCCGCCTCTGCTCCCGGGACTGATAGGTCTGCACCGACATCGACGGGCGTTACCCAATCGCCCGAGGTATTAAGATTGTTGCAAAAAATGGCAAGTATCCCGCATACACTCAATTATCAGGGTTCATTCACCTACCAACACAAAGACAATCCATCGCTGCAAAGCTTCCGGATTATCCATTGGGTTGAGGATGGAATAGAGCACGAGCGCCTGCAACATTTGAATGGCCCCGAACGGGAGTTTTTGCGCTCGGGTAAGGAAATCGGTTGTGAGTCTCTGGGAGATCAGTTATTGCAGGGTAAAATTAGTCAGCTGGGGGTGAATATCGCGCGCATGGATCAGTTATATCGCTTTGAGATCCGCGGTCCTGAACGGGTCGCCGGCCGGGATGCTACCGCGCTTTTGGCACTGCCGCTGGACGAGTATCGTCACAGCTCATTGCTGACGATTGACAATGAAACTGGTTTGGTACTGAAGTCCTGGTTGGTGGATGAATCTGCGCGGCCATTGGAGCGCTACCAATTTATTGATCTCGATCTGAGTCCGGATTTGGCGAGCATTCAACAACAACCGGCCGCCAGGATACAAAGATCAACCAACGCACAGTTGGGTGATTGCAATCCTTCCAAGCTTAAGCAACCAGAGCATTGGCAACTGGCGTGGGTGCCTGCCGGGTTTGCTTTTGTCGGTCAGCGTCAGGTACGCGAGCAAATTGATATGTTGATGTATACCGATGGGCTCACCACTTTTTCGGTATTTATAGAGGCCGCGACCGGAGCGATACCGGAGGGTGTAGCCCAGCGTGGTGCAACCCTGGCGGTGATGGATTCATTGACTCACCAGGGCAAGCGTTACCGAATCACAGTCGTTGGTGAAATACCTGTCATCACCGCCCAAAAAATTGCGCAGAATATCGGAGGGCTTTAACCTTCCCTTTTTGTCGAATATTTTTCCCGAATTTTCATTTCCAGGCAGCACAGATGATTCTCGAAACCGGCCGTATAGTGGCGATAGAAACTGAAGGTGTCTGGGTAGAGACTATCCAGAAGTCAGCCTGTGGTTCCTGCAAAGCGGAAAAGGGGTGTGGCCAGAGCCTTATTAATAAATGGGATGGTCATACGGCATACATCTGGGTGTTATTGGAAGGGCGCAATCCATCAAATTACCACTTGGGCGACGAAATCCAGATCGGTATTCCTGAAGAAGTTGTCGCGAAAGGGGCGATGTTGGTTTATATGGTGCCGTTAATCACATTACTGCTTGCCACCGCGTCGGCTCATTACCAATTTGCCCATGAAGGCATTACCACGCTGAGCGGTTTCGCCGGGCTGCTGCTTGGTGGTTTGATTGTGCGCTGGTATTCCTGGCGTATCCGTTTGGATCGCAACTTGCAGCCAGTATTGATAGATGAGCGCAAACCCCTGCGTTTTTACGTGGCTGCCGAACAGCACTAAGCGGATATTTGGCTCGTCGAATCGGTGAGTCCTCAGGTATTTCAATCCTTTCTTTCTCCTTAATCTCCTGTTCGATTGCGAAAGCAACCTTTCTCCCCTAGATTCAATCAAGACGTTCGATAATCCTGCGTGTTTGTTTTA
>JAJQJO010000039.1 GCA_021323495.1 Cellvibrio sp.
ATGGTATTTATGATTTGGTAGAGCCTTATCCCGGTGTAGGTGATTTTGATATCACCAGTGCCCTGGTTAAACAAAACAAAGATGCCATCGCTATTACCAAAATTGCGGAAAACTTTTTTACTTCGCTCGGTTTGCGCTCCTTGCCAGAAAGTTTCTGGAAAAATTCAATGCTCACCAAACCGCGTGATCGCGAAGTGGTTTGCCACGCAAGTGCCTGGACTATGGATGCGAAAGAGGATGTGCGCATTAAACAGTGTGTTGAAGCTACGGAAACAGAATTTGAAACTATGCATCATGAGTTAGGCCATATTTATTATGACCTCGCGTATAACGATAAACCCTTGTTGTTCCAGAACGGCGCTAATGATGGCTTCCACGAAGCAATTGGCGATACGATCGTGTTATCAATTACACCGGGATATTTAAATGCAATAGGATTGGTTGATAATAAGGAAAGCAACGAGCAAGTAGTGATTAATCAACAAATGAAACTGGCGCTTGGAAAAATCGCATTTCTTCCTTTTGGAAAGCTTATTGACCAATGGCGCTGGAAAGTATTTTCCGGTGAAGTCAAACCGGAAGATTACAATAAAAGCTGGTGGGAATTGCGCACTCGATATCAAGGCATTAGCGCGCCGATTGACCGCTCTGAACAAGATTTTGACGCAGGCGCAAAATATCATATCGCCGCTAACGTACCCTACACCCGCTATTTTATTGCGCACATTTTGCAATTCCAATTTCACAAAGCGTTATGCGAAGCTGCAGGTTTCAAGGGTCCTTTACACGAATGCTCAATTTATAACAGCAAAGAAGCCGGTGCAAAATTACAAACCATGCTTGCTGCGGGTGCCAGCAAGCCCTGGCCAGATGTATTGGAAGAAGCTATAGGCACACGGCAGATGGATGCCTCCGCCATCATCGATTATTTTGCACCTTTGATGAAATGGCTGGAGAAAGAAAACGAAGGGCAGGTGTGTGGTTGGTAAATAATCGCGCATGAGATTAAACCGGCTGGCAATTTGCCGGCCGGTTTTATCCTAAATTCATGAGAGGAGTAAAATAATCAGGCTGCTAATCAAACTTCACCTTCTGCACATGCGGATTCTCCACCAGCACCTCTAAAATCCTGATCTCATCCAAAACTACCAGTTGCTCAACACCCTCCACATCAATTTTTATACATTCATGGCGCGCGTCATTGACTTGTGTGTCCACAGCTTTTCCCTGAACAGTATCACCTGACTTTAATGTGAGCTTAATCGGGTAGTGGTGCATACAAACGATTTCGATATAGTCTTGTTGGTCGCAGCTGATCATTTTGGGTGCCCTCGCAATTAATGTTTTAACGTCTCCACTTTGATGCCGAGTAAACCGAGCACTTCGGTGCCGGGGAATCCATCGGCAATCATCCCTTGCTTGTGTTGGAACTCGCTGAGAGCGCGGCGGGTAGCCGGGCCGAGTATGCCGTCAGGAGTGCCGGTGTTGAAACCTTTGTTGTTGAGTTGTTGTTGCAATGCGATGACCTGGTCCCGGTGCAGGCGCGGTACATTTTCCGGCGGCGATTGAAATAATTTTCCACCGCCGGAAATTTGGTCAGCAAGTTGGCCAACCGCAATTGCGTAAAATTCGGAGCGGTTCCAGCGCATAATTACATTGAAATTGTCGTACACCAGAAATGCCGGACCTTCGTGGCCCGAAGGCACCAGCAGTGAGGCGGTTATATTGGCGTGCGGCAGTGGTGTGTTGTCTGCGCGGGTGACTCCCAGAGCTGCCCATTCCGAAACAGGTTTGCTATTTTTCAGGCCTGCTTCAAGGAAGGGAAAATCCTTGGGCAATTTAACTTCCCGCCCCCAGCTGCCGTTGCTTTGCCAGCCAAGGCTTTGCAAAAATTTTCCAGCGGATGCCATTGCGTCGGGGGTGCTATTCCATAAATCACGTTTGCGGTCGCCATCAAAATCGACTGCATTTTGTAAAAATGCTGAAGGCATAAATTGCACATGACCCATAGCGCCAGCCCAGGAACCTTTCATTTTTTCGGGCGCAATTGCACCTTCATCCAGGATGCGCAACGCGTTGATTAATTCGATGGTAAAAAAATGACTCCGGCGTGGATCGCAGGCGAGGGTGGCGAGTGAATCAATTACCGGGATGTTGCCAAAAAAACTGCCGTAGTTAGTTTCCAATCCCCAAAATGAGAGTAAATAAGGGGCGGGTACACCGTATTCGCGTTCAACGCGTGCGAGCAGATCCTGGTGCTTGGCAAGAAGTGTGCGGCCTTGTGCTACACGCTGCTCAGTGACCCGGCGATTAAAATAATCGGCAAAGCTGGTAGTAAATTCCGGTTGTTTTCGGTCCAGTTGCAGCACTTGCGTATTAAGTTCCGCTTTGGCGAGGCTGTTATTGATAGTTTTTGGGGAGATGCCGGCCGCTTTTGCTTTGGTAGTGAAGTTGTCCAGGCAAGCGGTGAAATCCGCTTGCGTCAGCATGGGCGCAGCCACTGGAGTTTGTTCCGCTGCTGCGCTAGTTATTTTTTCCACGCTGGCTGGTAGTGGTGTGTGCTGCACGTCAGCTTTATCGGGTTCGGCAACCTGCGCACAGGCAACCAGACTCATGCCACAAATAACGGGAAATAAACTCCGTAGGTTTTTCATAACAACTCCGGTATCGCGGTAGCTTCTTTCGCTACCTGTGTGAATATATATCGTGTGGCAGTTTAGTGGCTTTCCAAGCCTGCAGCTCGAAACCTGAACATGCGCAGGGTTAACAAAAACGCTGCGCAGGTCAATCCGGCGATTAACGCCATCCAAAAACCCGGTGCACCCATGGGCGGGGTTAACCAGTTTTTAAAGGTCATTACATAACCGAGTGGTAAACAAATTCCCCAGAACGACAGCAGCATAATGAACATGGGTGTTTTCGTATCTTTATAACCACGCTGCACATTAACCATAGTGACCTGGATAACATCGACAATTTGGAATATTGCGGCAAGCATAAATAGTTTCGTCGCAATATTCTGTACGCTAACGTCCGATGTGTACAAGCCTGCGAGCCATTCGCGCCCAAAAAATAAAATCGGTGCATTAATGCAACTAATACTCACTGCCAGCAGCAACGAGCTACGGGCAAGTAGGCGCGCCTCATCATGGTCAGCAGCACCGACTAAAAAACTTATCCGTAGCGTTAATGCCATACCCAAACTGAGCGGTAGCATAAATAATACGGAAGTGACATTGAGTACAATTTGATGACCCGCAACGGTGGTTGAGCCCAGCGGTGCGAGGAATAGCGCGATCATACAAAACATGCTCACTTCAATAAACAGGGTAAATCCAATTGGCAAACCCAATTTAAGCAGGCGCGTAATTTCTGTTCGCGCAGGTGCAATCCAGTCGCCGATTAAATGAAAGTTTTTGTAGGTGCTGCTGCGATTTAAATAAATCAGCAACGCGATGGTAGCAACCCAGTTGGATATACTTGTCGCCCAACCGCAACCAATGCCACCCATTGCGGGTAACTGGAAAACAATAAAATCAAAACCGTAAATAAAAATATAATTGAGCGGTAAATTTAACAGGGTGCTAACTAAAGAAAACACCATGATGACACTGGTATGCCCCAGGCCATCGGTTAATCCACGCAATGCAATAAGTAATAAAAGTGCAGGTACTCCCCAGGCAAATGCATCGAGATAACCATCGGCGATTGCGGCGGTGGTCGCATCCAATTGCAACATTGCGAGTACAGGCTGCGTGTTGATCAGCAATAAAACCATCACCGTCATAGCTGCAAGCGCAATATAAATACCCTGCCAGGTCGTCGGCATAATCTTGTGCAGTTCACCGGCACCGCGGTGCCCGGAAATGGTCGGCTGCAATGCGCTCAACACACCCGAAAAAAATAACAACACCGGAACCCATAGGCTTGCACCTATCGCCACACCCGCTAAATCCTCGGCGCTGGCATGACCGGCCATCACTGTATCGATAACGCCATTGGCCATCTGCGCCAATTGGGCAATCAAGATAGGTGCGCCAAGTATCGCTAGTTGTTGCCACTCGTGCAGGGTGCGTGCAACCAGGCTTTCATTGTGGTCGGGCAGTGGTTGTGGAGTGTTGCTTGGGAAATTCACAGAAAATCTCGAATAGATTGGATACTAAAAAGTATCCACCATTAGTGGGGAATGCGTGATAAATGCTAGCGCTAATTCGGAATTACGCCAATCCATTTAATGATTGGCAGTGAGTCAATCGCATTGCTAACCTCGATACGGGTCTGGCTCGAGTAATCAATCTGCAATTGTTTAAACAGCGCAGCGTTGCGCCAATCCAGTTGTAGTATATGGGCGATAACAATACGGATAACGCCGCCGTGGCAAATAATAACCTGATGTCCCTGCTTATTACTAATAAGCGATTCCCAACTGGCGATAACCCGTGCGGCGAAATCCATTAATGATTCCCCTTTCGGCGGCTGCATGGAGTGCGGCGATTCCCAGAAGGCCTCAATATTTTTCCATTCATCACCCAGCTCATCAAATGGGATTCCATCCCAAATTCCGAAATGCATTTCCTGTACGTTTTCTTCTGTGTGCAGTGGAATCTGATATTGCACCGAAAATTCTTGCGCGACCTGTAAACAGCGCAAACGCGGCGAGCTGATGAGTTGATTGATGGGCGTTTGTGCGTGCAGGCTATTCAGCGTGCGCATTAAATCGCGATAGCCATCTGCGCTCAAGGTGATATCGGTACAGCCATAAAGTGCGGCCGGGCCTGCTACTTTTCCGTGTCTTACCAAGGTGATGATTGTAGATGTCATTGGATGCTGTCTTTTAATACTAGTGGTAAACCGGCTGCGATAAAAAATACTTTGTCGGCGATTTGTGCGAGTTGCTGGTTTAATCGGCCTGCTTCATCGACAAATTTTCGACTGACTTCACCAAGCGGGATAATTCCCAACCCGACTTCATTGGCGACAAAAATCACGTTGGCGTTGTTTGCATTTAGGCTATTGACGAGTTCCTCAAATAGCGCGGAAAAATCCTGCTCGGGATATTCAAATAATTGGTTGTTAAGCCACAGTGTTAAACAGTCCACCAATATAGTTTGTGGCTGCTGTGTTTCTTCTTGCAGTGCTGCGCTCAAATCCAATGGGCATTCACGCAGGTGCCAATCACTTGGGCGATTATGTTGATGGTGTTCAATCCGCCTTGCCATTTCTTCATCTAATGCAGTGGCGGTGGCGATATAGACCACGGGCAATAAGCTGGCACTTGCCAGCTCTTGTGCAATACGCGATTTGCCTGAGCGTGCTCCGCCTAACACTAACGTAATCATAATAAATTCAGTCTTATTGAAAATTGGAGCTTGAATAATAAATAGTCAGCACCATAACCGTTAAACCACGGGTGAGGGAACTGCTATGTTCGATCTTTATATTCAATTCGGTTTAGTTATCGGGTTCTTTTTAACTATGTATACGGCAGTAAAGTTTATTGCGCATTTGCGAACAAAGCGACCCAATAAAGAGCTTTGGGCTACGATCTTTGAGGGTGTTACCCATAAAACAATGGATCTTGAACCGCTCAAACAACCTGAAGTGTACATTGAGAAAAAAGCAAAACGGAATGGCCAGAGTTATGATGAAGAAACTGGTGAGAAGCAGTATCACATCACCAAGTCAGGTGCAGCTGACCAAGATTAATTAGCAATACTGCATAGATTACCAATTCACTGATTTGTTGCGCTGCGCCCAAACAATCGCCGGTATAACCGCCAATCTGTTTTTTGAAATACCATTTTGCAGCATAACGAACTAAAATCATTGCGATGATTATTAACGCTGCTTTTTTCCAATCCAATAAAAAAAATACCGGGAAGCTGGTAGCTAAAAGAATTGTCAAATCAGTTTTGGATTGGTTGTTGGCTAACGGTTTGCTTTTGCTTCCATCATCGTCAGCTACGTAGCGCATATCAAACACCAGACTCGCAGCGACAGTGCGCGATAGTGCATAGGCGATTAACAAACTCAGTGCGATTTGGGTGTTCTCGATCAACAATAGATATTTCCCCAGCAGTGCCATCACCAGCGCCGTTGCGCCATATGTACCTATGCGGCTATCTTTCATAATGCTGAGTTTTTTCTCGCGTGCAAACGCGCCGCCAAAACCATCGGCGGTATCGGCGAGGCCGTCTTCGTGAAATGCGCCGGTGAGCAATAAACTAAAAGTCATCGCCAGCCAGAGGCTGATGGAATTGGAGAATAGATAATCAGCGGCAAGAAAAACCAGTGCGACTAGCCCGCCCAATGCCCAACCGACTAAGGTGAAATAGCGGCTCGCGCGGTTAAGATTTTCCGGTGAGTAGTCGATCCAGGCAGGCATGGGAATACGGCTAAAAAATCCCAGTGCAAGAAAAAATAAATTGAGCTGTTGCATCACCCACCTATTCACTTACACGCACGCCCGCGCTTTCAAAGGTGGCCATCTGGTTATAAAAGCTCACTGCTGCCTGAATAATCGGTAGTGCGAGTGCCGCCCCTGTGCCTTCGCCTAAACGTAAGCCGAGATTGAGCAGTGGTTTTGCATCCAGCATTTGCAACATTAATTGGTGGCCAGCCTCCCCGGATTGGTGGGCGAAGATCATATAATCGCGCGTCTGCGGGTTTATTTTTACCGCAATCAAGGCTGCGGCGGTGACAATAAAACCGTCCACCACTATTAACCGGCCTGCCTGCGCGGTGGCGAGCATGGCGCCGCAGATTTGTGCTATTTCAAAACCGCCGACTTCACACAAAATATTCAGCGGTGATTTATCTTCAATGCGCGCTACTGCTTGAGTTACCAACGCAATTTTTTTGGCGAGCTGTGCATCATTAATACCCGTGCCCAAACCGACGCAATTTTCTACGGGCGCATTGCTAATGGCCGCGAGTATGGCGGCGGCAGAACTGCTGTTGCCGATGCCCATTTCACCAAAGGCTAATAAATTGGAACCAGCCGCGAGTTCACCTTCGGCAAATTCTTTTCCTAATCTAAGTGCGTGTTCGGCTTGTGCCAATGTCATCGCCGGTTCGCGTGCAAAATTGCGTGTACCTGCCGCGATGCGCTGCACGATCAACGCCGAAGGTGCAGGTTTGATTTCGTCTTTAATGCCAGCATCAATGACTTTGAGCGGGATATGGTTGGTGCGGCAAAAACAATTGATCGCGGCACCGCCCGCTAAAAAATTGCGCACCATTTGCTGCGTCACGCTGCTGGGGGCAATGCTGATACCTTCGTCCGCGATGCCATGGTCAGCGGCAAATACCAGCATCAACGGACGCTCAATGCTGAGGCGTTTGCGCTGTTGCACCAGGGCGATTTGCAGGGCGAGCTGTTCGAGCTGGCCCAGTGCACCGAGGGGTTTGGTTTTTTGGTCGATGTGTTCCTGGATACCGGGGATTAGCTCACGGTTTAGCGGTGCTATTTGCCAGTCGATTGTCATAGCTCAGTTTCCTTTTGTAAGGCCGCGCAACTTATCATATTTAGTCATAGCCATCGGGCGATTTGACAGCTTATTTACCTGACTTTAACTGCCGGACAAGCTGTTACTAAAAACCCGGCGTATAATCGCGCCCTGATTTTTGCCCACTAATCCGTTTTTTGTACGCGTCCGGAGCCTGCCATGTTTGAATCCCTCCCTCTGTTGCCTGCCGATCCTATCCTGGGTTTGAGTATCGCCTACGCCAATGACACCAACCCGAATAAAGTCGATCTGGGTGTGGGTGTGTATAAAAATGATGCGGGGGTGACGCCGATCATGAAGGCGGTTGCCGAGGCAGAAAAACTGCGCATCGCCCGTGAGGCTAGCAAGGCTTATACCCCTCCTGCCGGTTATCCCGGTGCGAACGAAGCAGTTACGAAGCTGATCTATGGTGCAGATCATCCAGCCGTAGCTGCAAGGCGTGTGCGTACTATCCAGACTCCTGGTGGTTGCGGTGCATTGCGCGTAGCGGCGGAGTTGATCCAGCGCGCCAAACCCGGTGCCAGTCTATGGGTAAGCATCCCTACCTGGGCCAACCATGTTCCGCTCCTGGGTAGTGCGGGTCTGACGCTGCGCGAATATCCCTATTATGACTACGCCACCCACAGCATTAATTTCGCGGCGATGCTCGCGACTTTGAATGAAATCCCGCGCGGCGATTTAATTTTATTGCACGCCTGTTGCCACAACCCGAGTGGTGCTGATTTATCGTGTTCCCAGTGGGATCAAGTTGCGGAGGTATTGCAAGCGCGTGGTGTGATTCCGTTTATTGATATGGCCTACCAGGGTTTTGGTGAAGGGCTTGAGGAAGATACTTATGGCCTGCGTTTGATGGCGACGCGTTTGCCCGAAGTGATTATCGCAACGTCTTTCTCCAAAAATTTTGGTTTGTATCGCGAACGTGCGGGTAGTTTGAGTTTGGTGTTCGCCGACGAGCAACAAGCTAACGCAGGCAACAGCCAATTGTTGAGCGTAACCCGCGCGTTATACTCCATGCCGCCTGCCCATGGCGCGGCGCTGATCGATATTATTTTGCACAGCGATGAACTGACCAAAATCTGGAGTGATGAATTAACCTTAATGCGCGAACGCATTGCCGGTTTGCGTGTGCAGTTGGTGCAATCGCTCAACCAGTTACAGCAGCAGCGCGATTTTAAATTTATCGCACAAGAGCGCGGTATGTTTTCGTTTTTGGGGTTGAGTGTGGAGCAGGTGCATAAACTCAAAAGCGAGTACAGCATTTATATGACCGATACCAGCCGCATCAGTGTGGCGGGTTTGACGGTAGAAAAAATGGATTATGTGAGCAAGGCGATTGTGTCGGTGCTTTAATAAAAAAGTAGAATATCAGTAGTGCAAAAGGCCTAGAGGATTGCCTCCAGGCCTTTTTTTTCGATGATATTCAGCAATCGCAGAGATGGGCCATTGGGTTTGTTATCGCCCGATTCCCATTTTTGTAATGCCGAGGTGCTTACATTGAGTACTGCGGCCATTACTGCCTGGCTCAAGTGTTCGCGCAAACGCAAGGCTTTAATTTGGTGGGGAGAAATGTCTTGCACTTCCAAATTGCGCAGTGTCTCGTATTCGTTCATGCGGCGCGCGCTAATGACACCCGCCTTGTGCAACCCTGCAGTGGTTGCCTGCAATTCATTTAATAAACGGCTAGTTTGTTTCACTTTCTACCTCCAGCAATTCACCCGCATTCACGGCAATCTCTAGCTGTTGATCATTCAGCGATAAAAGATCGCGGGCGAGTTGTTGCAAATATTTCAATTCATCACTGCTGATATTGTCCCGTTCGTTTTTGTTAAAACCAAACACAAAAAACCAGCGATTTTTTAATTGGGTAGCAATGATTGTTCTGGCTCCGCCGCGCTTGCCTCGCCCGGCAATGGCGACCCGTTTTTTGAAAACATTGCCACCGAGGTTAGCATCAACCAATCCCTGTTTCATTTCGATAACGGTTTGGTGAAGTGCTTGGTCAGTTATCAATACACTGCTCCAGCGGTTAAAAGTTTTGGTTTTAAAAAGCCTATCCATAGCGGTATCCAATGTTTTCCCTGGGGTAAACTATATCATTAGATGCTATAGATTTTCAATCTAGCCCAACCCTTATGGGTTACTAATGGCTGAGCTGCTAAGCTCTCGCCTATGAACGCACTAACTTCTTCACGACATCTCACGCGATATAGCATTGGTCTGGCGATTTGGTTGCTGGGCTGGTGTTTATTATTGCTTCTCGATACCCATCTCGATCTGGCCAGTTTGAGCCTGATTCTGGTACTTGCTTCCGCAATCGCCTCGCTCTGGCTGCCAGTCAGCGTCACTTTGCTCGCCAGCGTAATCGCACTCATGGCATTCAATTGGGCGTTTGTGCCACCCCGCGGTACTTTCGCAATTGATCTGCACCAGCACACAGTATTGCTGCTGGCCATGTTGATGGTGAATATGATTATTGCCGGGTTGATGGTGTTTTTACGTGAGCAGTCGCGCCGTGCTTTTACCTATGCTCATGCTGCAGAAGAGTTGCGTACCTGGAGCGATAAATTGCGTGATGCCAGTGAACCAATCCAATTACTGGATGATTTATATCGGGCGTTGGAGCGGTTATCCGGGGGAAAAGTAAACCATCACCCGGTAGCCTTGGTCACTTTGAATGACCAGCTTCCTCCGGACAATATTGCTTCCTCATTGGACAAGTTCGGCACTGTTACCGCTGATCAGGAAGATGCGCTCTGGCATTGTTTGCGCAGTGGCCAACCGCTGGGGCCGGGCACTGGCCACTATCAGGAATTGGACGCACTTTATCTGCCCCTGCGCGGGCGCAGCCTGACTTCGGGGGCGGCGATGATTGCCGGTATCGCCAGCCTCGATGAATTTCCGGCGATAAATCAGGCTCAGGCGCTGTGCGACCAAATGGGTGTAGCGTTGGAACGCCACCGTATCCAGCAGCAGGAGCGACAGTCGCGCGACCAGGTCCAGGCGCAAACTGTACGCAACACGTTGCTGGCCGCTATCTCCCACGATTACCGCACACCGCTCGCGACCATCATGGGCGCAGCTTCTTCTCTCGATCAACAAAGCGGGCGCTTATCCGATACCCAACGCCAACAACTGGCTCGCAGCATTGTGGATGAGGCGGATCGCCTGCGCCGTTTGACCAGTAACGTATTACAGCTGGCGCGTCTGGATGCGATTGGCAGCAACATTCAGGGCGATTGGGAATCGGCAGAAGAAATTGTCGGCAGTGTGATGCGGCGTATGCGCAACCATGATCCGCACCTGCGCTTGAGCGCAAGCCTTGAAGCGAATTTACCGCTCTTGTGGGGCGATTCTTTGTTGCTATCGCAGTTGCTGGAAAACCTGATCGACAACTCACTCAAGTACAGTCCACCCGAGTCGCCAGTGAATGTGGTGGCCTATTTAGATAAAACCCAACGCGATAAACATCAACTGATATTAGCGGTGCGCGATCAAGGTACGGGTATCGCCGCGGCGGATTACGAGCAGATATTTGAGGTCTTCCAACGCGGCGATCACCGTCAATCCGGTGGTGTGGGCGGGACAGGTATCGGCTTGGCCTTGTGCCGCGCTATCGCCCATGCCCATGGTGGTGAACTGGAATTCCATGCCACTGCTGCCGGCGCCAGTTTTGAATGCCATTTGCCGCTGCGCGCCCAGCCTGCTAACCCGGAAAGTGATTTATGAGTTTGCGTTTGTTATTGGTGGAAGATGACCGGGAGTTGCGCGCAACCTTGCGCGAGGCGCTGCTGGTTGAGGGTTATCAAGTGCTGACGGCGGCCAGTTTGGGCGAGGCAATTGCGATGTATGGGCAAACGCAATTGGAGGAGGCGGGCACGCAGGCGTTTGATTTGATCTTGCTGGATTTAGGTTTACCGGACGGTGATGGCATAGAGTTGTTGGTGAGGCTCAGGCGCAAACAATCGACACCGGTGATTATCATTTCCGCCCGTGAAGCAGAGGGTCAGAAAATCCGCCTGTTAGACGAAGGCGCCGATGATTATCTGGTCAAGCCTTTTAGTATCGGGGAGTTGTTGGCGCGGATGCGGGTGGCGTTGCGTCATCGCGGCAACTCCATGCGCGCGGCGGTAACTCTTTATCAACAGGGCGACGTAGTGATTGATCTGGCCACTCATCGCGTCAGCCGCAAGGGCGATGCAGTCCATCTAACGCCGACAGAGTTTAAGTTGCTGGCGCGGCTGGTGCGCAGCGCCGGGCAGGTGGTTACCCATCGCCAATTATTGGTGGATGTCTGGGGACAGGAATATCTGGAGCACACCCATTATCTGCGCCTGTATATGGGACAGCTGCGCGCCAAGCTGGAAGCTAATCCGGCTGAACCACAGTTATTGCTGACTGAGTCGGGAGTGGGGTATCGGCTACTGGATATCGAAAACTGATGCCTGGTTACCATTAATACTTATGCGATCCTGATGCGTGATTGGGAACACTGGTGATGTCTTCATTGCATAGGGTGTTCCCATGACAGTTTCTTCTTCATTACCCATCGAGCCCGGCTCTCCATCTCCCTCAGCGCCTGCACGCCAAGGCATGGCCGCGCTCACCTTGGCCGCCATTGGCGTTGTCTACGGTGATATAGGTACTAGCCCGCTGTATACCGTGAAGGAAATTTTTGCCCCCGCGACCGGTGTGCCTTTGGATGCGCCCCATATTGTCGGTGCGGTATCTACCATCTTTTGGGCGTTGATGTTAGTGGTCACACTTAAATACGTGATTTTGATTCTGCGTGCAGATAATCGCGGTGAAGGTGGATCGCTCGCACTTACCGCGCTCGCTGCCCAAACTGCCAGCGCAAATCCACAGTTGCGCCGCATCATCCTTATGATTGGGCTGTTTGGAGCCACGCTGTTTTATGGCGATAGCATTATCACTCCTGCTATTTCGGTATTGGGGGCGATGGAAGGATTGGAGATCGCGACACCAACACTTAAGCCGCTGGTGGTCCCGATCACGTTGGCGATTCTGATTAGTCTATTTCTGGTACAACGTTTGGGGACTGGTGCCATGGGTAAAGTCTTTGGCCCCATAGTCACCCTTTGGTTTTTGATGCTGGCGGTATCGGGTGTTGCGCATATTGTTGCCCAACCTGCGATTCTCGCGGCACTTAATCCGCTGGAGGCCGGGCAATTTTTGGCGGGACGCAGCGGGTATGTCTTCGCTGCGATTGGTGCAGTCGTGTTGGCACTGACCGGTGCCGAAGCGCTCTATGCTGATATGGGCCACTTCGGGCGCAAACCGATCCAAATTGCCTGGACCTATCTGGTATTGCCATCGCTAGCACTCAATTACATGGGGCAGGGTGCGCTCTTGTTGGCTGATCCAACGGCTATTGCTAATCCTTTTTATAAACTCTTTGCGCAAACTCTGATTTGGCCCGCGCTGATTATCGCCACGATGGCCGCGATTATTGCATCGCAAGCCGTTATCTCCGGGGCCTACTCCATGACGCGCCAGGCAATCCAGTTAGGTTTTTTACCGCGCATGACGGTGCTGCATACTTCTGCGCGTGAAGCCGGACAAATTTATATGCCCGCCGTGAATTGGATGTTGTTAGTTGGTGTGATTGCGGTGGTGCTGTTCTTTGGCAGTTCATCCGGTTTGGCGGGCGCTTACGGAATTGCAGTGACGGTCACTATGGCGACAACAACGTGCCTCACTTTTTTTGTGGTACGTGGACGTTGGAAATTACCGCTGCCGATTGCCATAGGTGCGACGCTGTTTTTTTTAGTGGTGGATTTTTTTCTTGTCGCCGGTTGCGCGCTTAAATTTTTCGATGGTGGTTGGTTTTCGTTATTAGTCGCGGCGATGCTGTTTTTAATCATGAGCACCTGGCAGCGCGGCCGGACGATTGTGATGCAATGCATCCACCGTGATGGTTTGGTGTTGGATACTTTTCTTCCCACCTTGCGTCCTGACGAAATCCAGCGCGCGACACGGGTAGCGGTTTATATGGTGGCCGATGCATCTACCGTTCCGCAGGCATTGCTGCACAATCTGAAACACAATCAGGTATTGCACGAACGTAATTTAATTTTAACGGTGCAATTTAAAGATGTGCCTTGGGTGGGCGAAGATGAACGCATCCAGTTGGAAGAGTTGGGCAATAGCTTCTGGCGCGTGACAGTCAATTTTGGATTTATAGATGTGCCCGATGTGCCGCGCGCATTGAAACTTTGCGAGCGCCATGGTGTATCGATTCCACACTTTCAAACCAGCTATTTTTTAAGCCGTGAGTCGATTGTGTCTACCCCTGGTAGCGGCATGGCGAGTTGGCGTGAGCGGTTATTTTCAACGATGACGCGTAATGCGGGGGGCGTTGTGGAATTCTTTCGTTTGCCGGATAACGCGGTGATTGAGTTGGGCACGCGGGTGCAGATTTAACTGAGTATTTCCGAATTAAAAATATAACGCTAACAATTTCGTTTTAGTTAGCCCTTTAGTTAACCCTTAGAGAGGCCGCCAATGTGCGGTCTTTTATATTTATAGGTATGGCTATCGAATTCTTATCTGATATAAATTTAACTAATTTATAGCTTATCGACTAAGGTTGTCTTGTTCACACGATAAGTGAAGCAACCCGCGCCCAGTGCGCTGCTTTGTTTCCCCAACTGATGACG
>JAJQJO010000040.1 GCA_021323495.1 Cellvibrio sp.
AACTGGTACTGTTTGATACCAATGCAAAATCCCCTGGCGCCGTTTCAACCAAAGCCTTGTTACTCAGTGCAAAAGTCACTGCCCCATGGGATGCCCAGGGGCTGCTCGCAGGGATTTATATTGCAGATGATTTATCCGCAGCACTGGAATTGCGCAAACAGCTTGCCGCTAACGAATCTGTCATCACCCGCGATGGCATTTGGTTAAGTCCACATTGGGTGCGTGTTACCCGCGATACGGATGCAAGCTCAGGGGTTATTGCCCGTCGCCAGGAACTGGAAGAGTTGGCTGCAGCGATTGCGAGCGCTGAAGAAAATATTGAAACACTTAATGCCCAACTTGAAGATGGTCGCGCTGCAATTAAACGCCTGGAGCAGGACCGCGAAAACCTGCGTCGCCAGGTTGATGAAGAAAACCGCAAATATGGTGAGTTGCGCTCGCAATTAAGTGCGAAACAAGTTCGTATTGAACAAATGAATATGCGCCGCGAGCGCGCCGATAATGAAATCCGCGAAGCACGCGAACAAATGGAGCAGGAAGCTGAGCATTTGTCCGAAGCGCGCATGATTCTGAGTGAAGCCATCGAAATGATGGAGCAGGATACTGATCTGCGTGAATCGCTGCTGCAACAGCGCGATGATATCCGCACCGGCCTGGATACTGCCCGTCAGCGCGCCCGCCACGATAAAGATAAAGCCCACGAAATTGCCATGCGTTACCAATCGGTAAAAACGCAATTGGATTCGATTCGTCTGGGCATCGGCCGTTTGCGCGAGCAGACTTCTCGTTTGCAAGAGCGCCGTGAACAATTAATTGCCAGCATTGCCGATAATCGCGATCCGGTTGAAGAATATAAACTAGAGCTGGAAGCCAGTTTGTCCAAGCGTCTTTCAGTTGAAGCTTCGTTGACCGAGGCGCGCCGTGCATTGGAAACTGTTGAACATGAATTGCGCAACTCCGAGCAGGCGCGCAACCGCGCCGAGCAGGAAGTGCAAGCTGTGCGTGCCCATTTGGAGCAGGAACGTTTGGCTGCACAAATGTTCGAAGTACAGCGTGCCGGTATTGTGGAGCAGCTGGAGGAAGAGGAATTAAACCTCGAGCTTATTCTGGCGGAAATGCCGGAAGGCACCGAAGTAAAACCGCTTGAAGAAGAATTGGAAAGCCTGGCCGGAAAAATCTCCCGCCTTGGTCCGATTAACCTGGCGGCGATTGACGAATATAAAACCGAGTCTGAACGCAAAAATTATCTCGATGCGCAAAATGCCGATTTAATGGAAGCCCTGGAGACTCTGGAAAATGCGATCAAACGCATCGACCGCGAAACCCGTACACGGTTTAAAGAAACCTTTGACCAGGTAAATAAAAGTTTGCAGGAATTATTTCCAAAAGTGTTTGGCGGTGGCCACGCTTATCTGGAATTGACGGGCGAGGAGCTGCTCGATACCGGCATCACCATTATGGCGCGTCCACCGGGCAAGCGTAACAGTACGATTCATTTGTTGTCGGGCGGTGAAAAAGCACTGACCGCAATTGCGCTGGTTTTTTCGATCTTCCGTTTGAATCCGGCACCTTTCTGTATGCTCGATGAAGTTGATGCACCGCTCGATGACGCCAACGTTGGCCGTTACGCGCGCATGGTTGAGGAGATGTCGGCGCAAGTGCAGTTTATTTACATCACGCACAATAAAAATGCGATGGAAATGGCACACCAATTGTTAGGCGTTACCATGCACGAACCAGGGGTTTCGCGTTTGGTAACCGTAGATGTGGACGAAGCTGCAGAATTAGCTGCGGTTTAACATTGAACTGATTAATACGGATAACCTTATGAAAGATTGGGTCATCATCATTGGTTTTTTACTGATTATCCTGGTGTTAGCGGATGGGATCAGGCGCAAGCGCAATGAGCGCAACGGCAATATCAAAGTGTCGCGCGCGCTCAAGAAAAGTTTAAAGCAGTCGGTGGAAGTTGAGGAGGACGTTCCCACCGAAACGCCAAGCTATACCAGTGAGCTGCCTAATGGCGGTGCGCGTGTCATAGGGCAGCGCGATCCGTCAATACGGATCCCGAGTATTGAGAAAAAACCACAGGCAAAATCGTATCTGGAAAAACACCAGCGTCACGATGAGGATGAGCCGAGGATTGCTGCGCGCGCTGCACGTGAGCCACAACAGGCCAGTTTAAACCTTGGCCAGTCAGTACCTATGCTGATGGAATCCGTGGAAGACTCCAGGTCCCGTACCGCATCGGGCCATGAGCGCATCGAGCCGGGTTTTTCTGCATCGCGCGATGACGATCTGGATGATGACTACGCTGATCACCAGCGTGAAGGTTTGGAAGAGGATTATGAAGGGGAAGATTACGAGCGTGATGATCATCCCTATACCCGTGAGCTGGAGGATGAGCGCGATGTCCAGGCCGAAGATGAAAATGATTATGCTGATGAGGATGCGCAGGAGTTAGATCCGGAAGAAGATAACCAATTCGAAGATGATGAATACAGTCACGAAGATGAATACGATGAGGATGCAGAGGACTACGAAGATGAACCCCAATCTTCAGCAGCACAGAGTAATCTTGCTGAAAAACAACCCGCTGAACCGGAAGAAGTGTTGATCATCAATGTTATGGCGCACAAGGGCGAAATGTTCAACGGCGGTGAGTTGCTTGATATTATTTTGCAGTGCGGGATGCGCTACGGCAATATGGATATTTTCCATCGACACAGCGATACCAAAGGCGAGGGCGCCTTGTTGTTCAGTATGGCCAATATGGTCAAGCCGGGTACTTTTGATCTGGATGCAATGGACGAATTTGAGACGCCCGGTGTCAGTCTGTTTATGACATTGCCAATCAATGCCGACTCAATGCAGTCGTTTGATTTAATGGCCGATACCGCGCGAGCGATTGCCGAAACGCTCGGCGGTGAATTGAAAGATGAGCAGCGCAGTGTGATGACTCGCCAAACCCTGGAGCATTGCCGCCAACGTATCCGCGATTTTGAACGCATGCGATTGTTCCGTCGCCCGCCACGTTAATATTTAGATAATTTTTCAATCACTAATCCGGCACAGGGATGTGTAAGAAAAACTGCACGCTAAGGCATGAATCGCGCATCGCCCAAGCTCGAATCATCAGGTAATTTAATTCATGTCTACTCTCCCTCCGGTTAATAATTTTCCACCAGAAATAGAACAGCTGCGCGAACAAATCCGTCACCACAATTATCGCTATTATGCATTGGATGATCCGCAGGTTACCGATGCAGATTACGACCGGTTAATGCAGCGTTTACACCAGTTGGAAGCACAGTATCCGGCATCTGTTACACCGGATTCTCCTACGCAACGTGTTGGTGCCACGCCCTTATCTGCTTTTAAAACGGTTGTCCATGAGCTGCCTATGCTCTCGTTGGATAACGCGTTTAGCGATGAAGATCTGCTTGCGTTTAACCAACGTATTCAAGACCGGTTAAAAACAAAAGATAAAATTGAATATGCCTGCGAAGTAAAACTGGATGGTATCGCTGTCAGTTTGCTTTATCGCGATGGCCTGTTGGTGCGCGGTGCAACCCGCGGTGATGGCACTAACGGTGAAGACATCACACAGAATGTACGCACGATCAAATCGATTCCATTGCGCATGGCAGGGAGTGGTTATCCTGCGGTGCTTGAAGTACGTGGCGAAATATATATGCCTAAAGCCGGCTTCAATGCATTGAATGAAAAAGCCCGTGCCGCAGGAGAAAAATTATTCGTAAATCCGCGCAACGCTGCCGCCGGTTCTTTACGTCAACTGGATTCGCGCATTACCGCCAGCCGTCCGCTGGAAATGTGTGCTTACACTGTGGGTTGGGTTGATGGTGGCGAGTTACCTGCGACGCACAGTGACGTTTTGAAAGCGTTGAGGGGCTGGGGCTTTTTAACCAATCGTGAAACGGATACTGCGCCTGATATCCAGGCAGCTATTGCGTTTTACCATCGTATCGGTGAACGGCGCGATGCGCTCGCTTACGATATCGATGGTATCGTTTTTAAAGTCAACTCGCGCCTGTTGCAGGATAAGTTAGGTTTTATTTCGCGTGCGCCACGCTGGGCAATCGCCTATAAATTTGCCGCGCAGGAAGAATCAACCGTTTTGCTCGATGTTGAATTCCAGGTGGGAAGGACCGGTGCGGTTACTCCCGTTGCGCGTTTGCAGCCGGTATTTGTGGGTGGGGTTACTGTCTCCAATGCAACCCTGCACAATCGTGATGAAATTAATCGCCTTGGTTTAAAAATTGGTGATACGGTAATAATCCGCCGGGCCGGGGATGTCATCCCGCAAATTGTACAAGTCGTAGAAACCCGACGCCCTGCTGATGCGCGCGATATCCTGTTCCCCGCACATTGTCCGATTTGCAATTCACCGGTTGAAACCATTGCCGACGAAGCTGTAGCGCGCTGCTCCGGTGGTTTGGTCTGCGCAGCGCAACGCAAAGAAGCCATAAAACATTTTGCGTCGCGCAAAGCGATGAATGTGGAAGGTTTGGGCGATAAATTGGTCGAACAGTTAGTCGATCTGGGATTGGTCAAGAAGCTTGCAGATCTGTATGCGCTCACTCGCGAACAGTTGGCCGCAATGGAGCGTATGGGTGAAAAATCGGCCGATAATATTCTTGCCGCGTTGCAAAATACCAAAAAAACAACCCTGGCAAAATTTATTTATGCACTGGGTATTCGCGAAGTGGGCGAGTCTACTGCACGCAATTTCGCTAATTATTTTGGCAGTTTTGAGGCCCTGGCTGGTGCTGATCAGGAAACCCTCCAACGGGTACCCGATGTAGGGCCGGTAGTTGCCCACTTTGTAGCGGAATTTTTTGCACAGGAATCCAATCGTCTTGCCGTTGCGGCACTGCGTGACGCGGGTGTCCACTGGGATAATATTGACGTCGCCAGTCCTGAGGAGCTGCCGTTAAATGGTTTGACTTATGTTTTGACCGGCACACTGGAAACTTTATCGCGCGATGATGCCAAAGCCCATTTGCTTGCATTGGGTGCAAAAGTGGCCGGCAGTGTGTCTGCCAAAACGGATTACGTGGTCGCCGGCCCAGGCGCCGGTTCAAAGCTCGCCAAAGCAGAAGAGTTGGGGTTAAAAGTCATGGATGAAGCTGGACTGATTGAGTTACTGCGTGAACATGGGCGGCAGGTATAGCCTATGTACTTGATATGCAGGTTTTTTGCGTTGGGTTTATTGTTGTTGATGGTGGGCTGTTCCACCTTACCGCCCACTAGCCCCAATAATCTTTGCGATATTTTTGATGAAAAAACATCCTGGTACAAAGATGCGAAAAAAGCGGAGAAACGCTGGGGATCTCCGGTTCCGGTTATGATGTCGATCATGTATCAGGAATCCCAATTCAAGCACAATGCACGCACCCGCCGCACAAAAATCCTGTGGATTTTTCCCGGGCCGCGCTTGAGTGATGCGTACGGCTATCCGCAAGCAAAAGATGCGGTATGGAATGAGTATCAGGACCAGGGTGGCAGTAGTTTTTCCCGGCGCGACAATTTTGGTGATGCGATTGATTTTATCGGTTGGTACAACAAACAAAGCCAGAAGCGCAGCAAGATCGGTTTGAATGATAGTTACAATCTCTACCTCGCCTATCACGAAGGGCATGGTGGATATAATCGCGCGACTTATCGCAAAAAAAATTGGCTGATGAACACTGCGCGCAAAGTGGAAGATCGTTCGCAGCAATATACCTATCAATTGCGCAACTGCGAAGAGCGTTTTAAAGGCAGTTGGTGGTGGCCATTTTAATCTGAACTGAATTAACGAATATTTTTTATTCGATAACCGGAGTGGGTATGGATCAAGAATCAATTGTGTACGGTTGTATTAAGGATATCTCCCCGGCGATGGTGGAGTCCGAACGTATTCGAGTGAACCGCGAGGCGATGCTGTCACTGCCGCACGCGGATGAATGGCCGTTTTTAAGCCAGGAGATGTTTGCTATTCCCAGTGTTGATTCACCATTTTTTAATTACCAAACCGAGGTAATGCATTTTGGTGCATCTTACAAAGCAGTTGAGTATGAATGGGACCAATGGATTGCGCAGTTTGAATCGCTGCTGAGCAGAATGTATTGGGTCTCTGCCACGGTGCATCTGGAAACGGAATTGTCCGGTACCCATACGTTTACCTGGGAAGCGAGTGGCAGTTACCACAAGCCAGGCTCGGGTGATATGCGCGTGCGCTGCGAATGGAGCCATGAAGGTTCGCTAAGTATTTAAACAATTTTGATCAGGCATTTATTTATGCAAATTCCTTTGGCTACACCGGATTTTCGTTTTCGCCGCCTACGCAAAACCAGTGCCTTGCGCGACCTGGTGCGCGAAACCCATGTGCGCATGAGCGATTTTATCCTGCCGATTTTTATCGAAGAGGGAATTACTGCGCCGGTGCCGATCAAATCCATGCCGGATGTCTATCGCTACCCGGAAAGCCAGCTGGCGGATATTGTGCAACGCGCCTGGGGCAAAGGCATCAAGGCGGTAATTTTGTTTGGTGTGTCTACCCATAAAGACCAGGAGGGTTCGGATACCTGGTGCGAGCAGGGTTTGCTGGCGCGCATGATCCGCACGGCGAAACAGGCGCAGCCGGACATGCTGGTGATTAGCGATAATTGTTTTTGTGAATACACAGAGCATGGCCACTGTGGTGTGGTTGCCCATAACGATGTTGATAACGACCCAACCCTGGCCAATCTGCAAAAGCAGGTAGTGCTCGCCGCGCAAGCGGGTGTGGATATGATCGCCCCCTCCGGCATGATGGACGGCATGATCAGCGCAATCCGCGTGGCATTGGATACTGCCGGCTTTACCCATATTCCGGTGATGTCTTATTCCACCAAATTTGCCTCGGCATTTTACGGGCCGTTCAGGGACGCAGTGGATAGCAGTTTTAAAGGCACGCGCAACACCTATCAGATGGATCCGGCCAATGCCCGCGAAGCGCTGGCTGAATCTATGCAGGATGAGGCTGAAGGTGCGGATATTTTAATGGTAAAACCGGGGATCGCTTATCTCGATGTCCTGGCCCATATTCGCGCGAATTCTGCGCGCCCGCTCGCCGTTTATCATGTGAGTGGTGAATACGCCATGATTAAAGCCGGTGCGGCGGCCGGTGTGATTGATGAAAAGGCCATAGTGCTGGAAACCATGACTGCCTTTAAACGTGCCGGTGCCGATTTGATTATCACTTACTACGCTGAAAAGCTCGCCGAGTGGTTGTAACGTTTATTTATTGATCGATTGATGGATATTGTAAAAAATGATGAGTTTTTTTCGTGAACAAAAATTAATTGCCGCGTTGTTGATCGGCAGTGTGCTGGTATTGCTGGTGGGCGTTGGTTTGATTGTCCACTCCAACAAAGTTGCTAAAGAGGCCGCGCAAGCTGAAGCTGCTGTGCAACGCCTTAACACAATCGCGAAAAGTGCAAGTGAGCAATTGCAGCAAACCGTTGTTTATTCCGATGTACCCATTGTGGATGTAAAACCGGAAGACTCCCAGGCTAAGGTGTCAGCGTTGAATGGGCGCACTCCCGAACCTGGCAGTGACGATTGGTGTGAAGTCATGATGGTTAAAGATGCAAAAGAATGGACCACTGACGAGCAATCGCTCTTTGCCAAAAACTGTATCTGATACGGTTATTTATTTTCTGCTGTAATCTAGTGAAACTTCCCGATGTTTTTTAGCGATTCCCGTCAGCACTTTTTTAACCCGTTAACCGGTAAATACCGCGCGTTAGTGGCGGAGTGCTTGCGTCTTTTGTATCAACGCCTGTACACCGATTTACGTGATTATGGTCACGCCATGAACCGTGAGCAATTGGTGGATATTTTTAAAGAGGCCATTGCCCGTGCGCCTATCCTGGATGCGGATACCGCTGATGGTGATGACGCCAATGAAGGCCGCTTTAAAACCCAGCGCGATCTCGCCAGTTTTATTATCAATCGTCTGATTGAAAACGGTTGGCTCGAAAAACAAGTCGATGAAACCAGCTTACAGAGCAGCTATGGTTTTAGCCGCATGGGGCGTTTGTTCACCCAGCCTTTTGCTGACAATGATGCCAACCAATTCCGCACCCGCAATCGCAATACGCGCAACACCCGCAATAGTTTGCAAGCGTTTTACGATCAAGGCGAAATTAATGATTTGCTTGATGCCTACGAATATTCAGAGCGGATTATCAGCGACTTCACTGATGTGATTGCTGAACTCGAAGAGCGCAAACGCCAGCTGGTGCGCGAAGTAGAGTCGCGCCAATTAATCCAGCAAGCGAGCGATGAATTTTTTGATTTTATGGAAACGGTATTTAAGCCGGATCTGGAAGTGCGCCTGTCTGCGGATAGCGTAGAAAAATACCGCGACCAGATTTCAGACATCATCACCAAAATTCGTCGTAAGCGTAAATACGGTTTGGGCGATGCAGAAACTGCCGCAAAAGATTGGCGGGCAGTCATGGAAATTCGTTTGCGTAAAGCCTTGCCGCAAAAAGTCGTACCCGGGATTTCACTGTTGGAAACCCTGCTCCAAACGATTGATTCACGTTTGAAAAATGCCTGCGACATTATGTTGCCCGCGTTGCGCCGCGCGCTCAATACCTTTACCCAGCGCGCCGATATTATTATCCGCCAGCTCAGCTACATTAATAGCCGGGGGCAAGACGACTTGATGGATATCTATCGCTCGCTCGGCAATTTAACGGCTGAGCAGCAGGACCAGGTATTACTGGAGCAAGGTGAGGCAATTGCGGGCATCCAGATGGGATTTATTGATCCCGCGCAAATCCAGTTGCGCGCACCGCGCAGTATCCAGATTGTACGTTCCATGCTTGATGAAGACAAAGCGCTTGATGCAGAAGCGCAAAAAGCGCTCTTTGTACAGCAAGCATTGGATAAGGCATTTATTTTGCAATCCAGCAGTTTGCGCGATTATGTGCATTCATCATTGGTGCAAAAAGGCGAAATAAAAAGTAGCGAATTGCAGGCCAAAAATATGCAGGAGCTGTTGAATTTGTCCCACGCAATCGAAGTAGGTGCAGCGGCTAATCTTTCATCCCGCTATCGTTTTGCCATTACCCAGAATGCCGATTGGTTGCATGCACAACCGTTGGTCAATAGCGATAAATATTTTAAGCAGCGCGACGAGTTTGTGATTAGCTTGATCGACGATGGTGTAGAAAATGAGTGATCAGTTAAGTTCGTTGCTGCAAGAGCAGCTTGAAAAATACAATTTGAGTCTGGATAACTGGCGCGAGCTGGTGCAGCGTTTGCTCGATTACGGCGTACTCTGTCGCGATGACAGTCAGGTAGAAGCGGAACTCTACGATCGTTTTGTGCGTATCCATGAATTGGTGAATGATTATCTGAGTCTGATGGGCGTGCGTTTCCAGCACGATAGCCATTTCCGGTTCGTGCGTATTTTGCCTCCGGGTGCGCGTTTACCCGGTATGGATGACGAAAGTGATGAACCATTTAATGCCGGTCTACGCAGCCGGTTAAACCAACACGAAGTGGCGCTGGTGTTAGTGTTGCGCGCTGAATATGACAAGGCGTTGCGCGAAGGCAGTATTGATGAACAGGGCTGCGCAACCCTGTCGCTGGAAGCCATTGCCATGGCGATGAAAAGTTTATTGCGTCGCAGTTTGCCGGAAAACCTCGGTGAGCGCCGTCAAGCATTCAAACGTTTGCGTCAGCTACGCTTGATTAATTTTTTCGCCGAGTCGGATATTGATTCCAGTGAAAGCTGGATCAAAATTCGCCCGCTGATTATCAATCTCGTCAATAACGAATGGCTCGAGCAAATTCGCAACCACCTTGCCGAAAACTTATTACTGGTTGATGAAGAAGTCGATGACCAGGAGCAGGATGAGTCTGCTGAACCAATATCGCGTAAATCCGCTCCGCATTTGAACCGTTCGCTTTTTGCGGCTGAAGAATAGTTATGTATCTCAAAAAATTTATTTATGTGAACTGGGGTAACGTCCCCAATACCGAATTTGATTTTGGTCCGATCAATTTATTTTCGGGGGGCAACGGTTCCGGTAAAACGACGGCGGCGGATGCGATCCAAACCATCATGACCGCCGCGCACGATAACCTGTTCCATTTTAACCCGGGGCAGGATGAGTCCAGCCAACGCGGCCGCGGTGGCAAGCTGGTGCGCACGCTTGCATCCTATGTGTTGGGTTGTGACGACGGCGCCTACTCGCGCCCGCAGGGTTGCGACGGTTATCTGGCGGCGGTATTTCATCCAACGCCGGGTGAAAATAGCGAGCCATTTACCGCATTGATTGGTATGCGCGCGTTTTTGGAAACTACCGGGCAGGGCGCATCCTTGCAAAAAGTCGCGCGTCTTGACGATACCCAGTTTTATATTTTGAGTGATGTCGAGCTGAGTTTGAATGATGTATTAAAGGAAGAAAAAACGCACAAGTATGTAGTGCCGCTCGACAAACTCTATGCCGGGTTGCGCCGCCAGTATGGCCAACAACAAGTTGAAAAATACGATAAGAAAAAATCCTACCTGTGCCGTTTGTACGGCATTTTGCGTGGCAAACCGGATGCGATCTCCGAACGCGAAGCAATGAATGCTGCGCGCGCTTTCTCGCGCTTTATGGCCTATAAGCCGATCAAAGGTATCGACGAATTTGTCGCTAACGAAATTCTCGAGTACCGCGACCTGGGCGAGGCTATTCGCACTGTGTCCACTATGTTGAAGCGCATCCATACCATGGAAGCGGATGCGCGCGCATTGCGCCAGGGTATCGAGCGAATGGCACAAGGGCGCCAATGGTCGGATAATTTTATCGCTAACTGGTTAGAGCAACAGGTGTTGCAGTACTCCCTGGCCAAGCGCCGCTACAGCGATTCGCAAGCGCTTTACCTGGAAGCAAAACATAAACAGCAATTGCTGCGCGAAACATCTGCAAACCACCAACAGACCTTGACCGGCTGTGAAACGCAGCGCGATGAAATCAATCAATTGATCCTTGCCGCAACTGCGCGCCGATTGGGTGTGCCGGCGTTGCGCGATAAAGACCAGCTGGAGCAGGAAAAACACACGCAAGAAAAACTGATCCAGACCCAAGTGCCTGAGCTTCGTAAACAGCATCAACAATTACAAACCAATCTGGAAGCTGCGCAACAATTTGCGCAAGCGTTGCGCCAAACCTCAATTGCGCTTGAATTGCCAGCGTTAAAAGATTCCAATCTGGCCAACCTGGTAAAAAGCGTGTGCAGCGAAACTGACGCGCTTGATATTCACCAGCTGTTAAATCGCAATCTAATTGAGGTCAGCCCGCTTGAACCGCAGCTTGCCAAAGTGCTTGAGCTGCAAAAACACCACAATGCGTTTGTAGCAACTTTATTTGACGTGGACGCCAATGCTGCCGTGTTGCGCACCAATCTGCGCGATCAGTTGGCACAGGAGCGCGACAAGCGCAAAGCGCAAACCGAGCGTTTGCAGAAACAAACGGAAACCAAGCGCCGCGAAATCCAGACGCTGGAGTCGCGTCAGGTAAGTTACCCGGGTTTTGTACGCGCGGCGCTGGATGCAATTGCGGCGCACTGTCCCAAAGCCGACGCGCGCGTGCTCTGCGATTACGTCGATGTGATTGATCGCGAATGGCAAGCGGCGATAGAAGGTTATATTGGTGCTGCACGCTTCGGCATTATCGTTGAAGCTGAATATGAAGCAGAAGCAATTGCGATAGTGCGCAATATGGCAGGGCAGGGCAATCGCGCGCGTATTATCCAGGGTGAAAAAGCACGCAAGGATCTCGATAAAACCAGCGATGCCCAAACCAATTCCATTATCCAGGTAATGACTTTCACCCACGCCACCGCAGAGGCTTACATCAAAGCAAGCTACGGCAATGTGCAGCGGGTAGAAAATGCCAAAGAATTAAAAAATACCCGCCGTGGCATCACTAAAGATGCAATGGGTTCCGGAAACTACGCCATGTTCCGCTGTGATATGGCTGACTCGGAATTGGTATTTGGCCAAGGTGCCCGCGAACGTGCATTGGAAGCCAAACGCAATGAATTCCATGCGCTGGTGAGTGAATGGCAAGCATCAACTGCGTACGCGGAAGAAACGCAAGAATTGTTGCTGGCGATCGATAAATTAAAAGCGCTCACCTACGCCGAAACCTTGCAAACCATGTTGGCCGCGCAAAACAAGATCCAGGCGATCGAATCCAAATTACAGCAACTCGACCTAAGCGATACCAAAGCACTGGAAGCGGAACTGCAAGATTTGCAACAGCGTTTGCACGAGCAGAACCAACTCTATGCCCGCCTGAACAGCGCGCAGGTTGATTGCCGGGCAGATTTAAAACTTGCGGACAACCTCTGCCATAAATTGGATGCAGAGCAAGATAAGACCCTCGCCCAAGCCGATACCTGTGAAGCGAATGTGCAGGGGATCGCCGCCTTCTGGCCCGAATTTAATGCCGATGTCCGTTTGCAAGCGGCAGACGAAGCGGTAGCCCAACACAATGTGCAGTATTTTGAATCGCAATTGGCCGGAGTTAATGGCGAATTAAAAACCATCTTGCATCGCTTGCAACAAGCCGCCATGGTGCACAACCAATTTTGCGCAACCGCAGATTCAATTTTGCTGGATATCGATTATAACGATGATTTGGGCAGCGCGAATTTCCGTGCAATATGCGATATGCGTCGCCAGTTTGACGCGCTTTATAACCGCGACAAAAACCATATCCTTGCCCAGCGCCATCAGGAAATTGAATCACTGCGCGAGAGTTTCAATAACGCCTTTGTCACCAATCTCTGCCACTCTATTTACCAGGCCATTAACGATGGTAAAAAAATCCTCGAAGACTTAAATAAAGAACTGGAGCATCATCGTTTTGGTGCTGACCGTGAGCGTTTTCGTTTTGATTGGGAGTGGGTGCCGGAATTCAAGGATTATTGGCAGTTCTTTAAAGCGGTGATCGATAGCCCGAGCCTGGATGAAGGCGAAACCCTGTTCAACATGAAGCTCGATGAAAAACATCAAAAAGTGCGCGAGCGCCTGATGACGATGTTGCTCGACGAAGATGAACAGAAAGCCCTGCGCGAATTAACGCGCATTGCCGATTACCGCAATTATCGGCGCTACGAAATTTATAAGGAGCCGGAAGGTAAAGCGCCGATTGCCCTGAGCCAATACGGTACCGGTTCCGGTGGCCAGTTGGAAACACCGGCTTATATTATTCGCAGTGCGGCAATTACCTCGGCATTTCGTTTCAATGAGGGCAACAGCCATTTGCGCATGGTATTGGTGGACGAGGCCTTTTCCAAAATGGATGAACACCGCTCGCGCGAAGTGATCAACTATTTAACTGAAAGCCTTGGTTTGCAGTTGCTGTTTATTATGCCGAGCAGCAAATCCGGCCCCTTTATGGATCTGATCTCCAACCAGTTTGTATTCAGCAAATGTCCAACCGCCGAACCTGTCGGCGAATTAAAAAGCCGCGTGATGCTGGATCGCCAGGTGTGTGATCAGGAAAAAATTAAAAAGTTGATGGCCAACCATCGCCGCGCGATTCGCCAGCAAGCCGCACTGGATTTTATGTTGGAAGTTGAAAATTGAACGTATCCGGCTGACGAGAGTGTTTAACTCTCGTCAGCGATTTTTACTTGCGGAAAAAAGCGCGCAATCTTTTTAATAAGCTTGTCCTGTTCCAACGGTTTGACAACATAGTCGTCAACACCGTCCTCAATCGCGGAGCGGATTTGTTTCGCTTCGGTTACTGCGGTGACCAGCATAAATACGGTACCCAGATAGCGCTCGGCGGCGCGCATGGCATTGTGCACATCGATCCCCGACTTGCTGGGCATATTCCAATCACACAAGACCAGATCATAGATTGGGTTAGCGTCGTACATGACTCCAATCGCTTTTAGCCCATCATTGGCAAAATCAATTTGGGTTATTCCCGCCGTATTTAAATAGGCATTAATCAGTTCACAAATCAATTGGTCATCATCGACAACCAATACGCGAATCTGTCCAGGCTGCAAATCCTCGCGTCGTCCAAAAGC
>JAJQJO010000041.1 GCA_021323495.1 Cellvibrio sp.
GGTATTGGCGAAGAATGGCGGTATTTATTTTACCGATAGCGGTCCCGGTGCCGATGTAAAAGCAGAGCCGCGCACCGGGGTTTATTACATTAGTCCGGAGGGCAAAACCAAACGCGTTGTAGGTGTTAATGAAATTACCCGACCCAATGGTATCCAGTTAAGCCGCGATGAAAAAACCTTGTACGTCGCAAATACCGGCGGTGAATATGTATTGTCGTTCCCGATCAAAGCCGATGGCACTTTGGGGGAGCGTAAAAATTTTGCGAAGATCCCCAACGGATTACAAAAAAATGAACAGGGCGCTTTATCCAGCGGTGCTGACGGCCTTGCGATAGATGCAGAAGGGCGCTTGTATGTCACCTCCAATGCCGGTGTGGATGTATTTGATGAACAGGGTAAGTTCCTCGGTGGCATCCCTGTGCCGCACAAACCACAAAACGTTGCGTTTGCCGGTAAAGATAAGAAAACCCTCTACATCGTTGGTCGCGGCGCAGCGTATAAAGTAGCGGTATTGACCCCCGGTTTCGCCGGTCGCGCTAAATAATCTAACGCGTTAACGGGCTGGCAACCGCTGGCCGGGCTTTGATGAATTGGCTGCCGAGTTTGCCTGGAAGCGTACAATTGATTTCTTCAATAAAAATCTTCGGGGTTGATAATTAACAATTGGTGCGTTGTAGCTTGGTATAACCTGGGTCTGGTGTGAATAGCAGTACGAATAAAGCCCCGCATGATTACTCATGCGGGGCTTTTTATTGCTGCAAAAAAACAGCAGCAAAATGTTGATTATCAAACAGGTCAATAAATCCTGGCTGTTGATATGAAAACAACTTATGCGTTTCGATTTTGAGGTTCTATTCTGGGGCTCTATTCCACAAGCCAATCGTTGTTTAGAAAAATCCTTAAAAATCAATCCATTGGAATAAAAGAAAAATTATTTTCAGGAAATTCAACCAGCGCTTGCCCAATGGTATGCATGTTGCTCTAGAGCAAATATCCCGGAGCGTTTCTGGGCGACCCACGTTTGCAGTGGGGAATCCAATTTTGTTGAAGGACATTGCGTTATGAAATCGTTGCTTAAATTATTCTCTCTGGTGTTGGTATTTGGTGCCCCCCTGTCATTTACCCATCTGGCATTAGCACAAGCTGATGCTGCAAAACCGGCACCGGCAGTTGCCAAATATCAAGCGAAAAGCCCGAAATTAAATCGCGCGCAAATTGATAAATTATTAACCAAACCAGAGCAACTGGTTTTCATTGACCTGCGTCGTCCTGATGAGCAAACCAAAATCGGCAGCTTCCCTGTTTACCTCAGCATCCAATTAGCTGATCTGGAAAAAAGCCTCGCTTTTATTCCTAAAGACCGCACCATCATTACCGTATCAAACCACGCTGGCCGCGCTTTGAGAGGCGCTGATTTGTTGGCTGATAAAGGCTTTAAAGTAGCTGGCGCTGCAGGTGTACAGGATTATGAAGCTGAAGGTGGAACCTTAAGCAAAATCGTTCCTCCTGCGCCTAAAAGTTAATCCAGAAAAATAGATGTATTAGTGCAATAGTCGACGGTAAGCGCGATGTTTGATTGAGGCATGGATGCCGATTCCGCAATTTATAGCGGGCAGGTCCCGAAAAGTATTTACGGCGTGTTCCAAATTGAGCATCGGGCTTTGCCCGGGATTTTCACTAACAAAAATATTGCAAGCAACTGAGTGAGCGCAGTAATAAAAAATTGCTACCCACTGACGAAAAATTGAAAAGAGTTATGGTTAAAAATGAGTGCTTCTGAATTATTGCAAACCATGTATGACTCACCTCTGGGCACATCGCTCGCTGAGTCACTCTATATTTATCCGCTGGTCGAAGGTGTGCATCTGCTCAGCCTGGCATTTTCGTTTGGCTTGATTGTACTGACGGATTTACGGCTGGTCGGCGTGGCGTTCCGTCAGGTACCGGTCAGTATTGTGTTGCAACAATTGCGCCCATGGTTGCTGGGTGGGTTTGTTATCACCTTTATCACCGGTATTTTACTCACCTTTGCCGCTGGCCCCGAACTGGTTGCTGCACCGATTTTTCCACTGAAATTATTGTTGATTTTATTCGCGGGTCTAAATGCGCTCTGGTTTGAATTCAAATTTGGCCGCACCGTCATCGGTTGGGGCGGAGCGGAAGCCTTGCCTGCGGGAGCAAAAGTGGCAGGCTGGATATCACTTATATCATGGAGTCTGGTCGTCATTTTAGGCCGGTTAATTCCCTATCTGGATTCAGGCTTTTAATCGATCCCTTTTTTATTGAGAAGACCGGTAATTTTTTATGGGCACGCAAGAATTATTTCATATCATCCAAAATAGCGATATTGCCATCGCCTTGGGGCAGGCCCCGTTATTTTTCGGCATCCTTGCGCAGCTGTTTCATATCAGCGGATTGGTATTGTTGCTGACATCAATCCTGTTAGTGAACTTGCGTTTGTTGGGTGTCGGGTTTACTTACTTTTCTGCAGCGCAATTAGCAGGGTATACCAAACCATTTGTAATTACCGCGTTGGGTTTTTTAATCCTGTCCGGTGTATTTATGTTAGCTCCCAGCGCCGCACTCTATGAACCCAACCCTGCCTTTTGGTTAAAACTAAAATTTTTTGCGGCTGCTTTAGTTATTCAATTTACGCTGTATCGCACCGTCACGCGTATTGAAAATCCCAATCGTTGGTTAGCGATTACTACCGCAGTCCTATCGTTGTTGTTATGGTTCAGTGTCGGCTTGGCCGGTCGCGCGATAGGTTTTGTTGCAGCTTGATTTCTATGTACATTTTTCGTTTATTTTTTTATTGCCGATTAATCCATTTAACTATCTATGCAGCCAATAGCCATGCAGCCAATAGTCATGCGATCAATAACCGTGTTCATTCAATCAATATTTCTATCCAATCAATAAAGAGGAACATCAATGAAACTTAAAGCTCTTGCTATCTGCACCGGTTTGCTTGGCGCCAGCGTCGCGTTCTCCAGCTTGCCTGCTTTTGCCCAAAGTGCTGCGCCGGCACCACAACAGCGCCCGGTAATTAGTCCGGAAGAAGCACTGCAAAAATTCAGTTTTTTTGTAACCAGTGTTGGTATAGGCAAAGGTGCTGATCTTGGTGGTTTGGCCGGGGCTGACGCTCACTGCCAAACATTAGCCAAAGCCGCCGGTGCGGGTAATAAAATCTGGCGAGCTTATTTGAGTACGCAAGCCGCTGGCGGTAAACCCGCAGTCAATGCACGTGACCGTATCGGTAAGGGTCCCTGGTATAACGTGAAGGGTGCGCTGATCGCCAATGATGTTGCGCATTTGCATGGCGATACGTTGGAGCAGGCGCGTTTGGGGAGCAACCTTACCCGCAACCAGGCGTTGAGTGAAAAAGGTGAACGTATTGCAGGCGCAGGGGATACTCCCAATCAACATGACATCCTCACCGGTTCAAAAACCGACGGCACCGCATTTACCGATGCAGCCGACCACACGTGTAAAAACTATACCAGCACCGCTGCTGATGGCTCGGTACAAGTTGGTCACTTTGACCGCACCGGCGGTGGTAACGCATCCTGGAACTCGGCGCACCCAAGCCGCGGTTGTAGCCAGGAAAATTTAGTCGGCACTGGTGGCGCCGGTTTATTTTATTGCTTTGTCGCAAATTAATTTTTGCAGTAGTAATTTTTTAAAATCAGTGGAGCAAATCATGCAGCGCCAATTAATTTCCATCCCCCTGGTTGCGCTGCTGGCAATCGCATCCGGTTGCAACCCGCAACCGGATGCGGCCGCTGCGGTTAAACACGCAGGCGTAGCCTTATCGGCAAATGTAAACAATTTTAAGCCTTCAGCAACCTTACAAGAAATAATGCTATCGGTAATTGACCCTAATGTTGATCCCATCTGGAATTCTATTTCGACCGAGGTTAGTGCTGAGGGTGCGATTGAAAAACGTCCGGAGACCGATGAAGACTGGGCGACCTTGCGCAATCACGCGGTCAGTTTGCGCGAAGTGTCCAATTTATTGGTGATTGAAGGGCGCGCTGTTGCCCACAGTCATGCCAACACCTCCAGCCATGAATCGGAATTGCAGGCCCATGCGATCCAGGAGCTGATTGCGACGCAATGGCCGGAGTTTATCCAGCGCGCCCATGCTCTGCATGACGCAGCAAACCTGGCAGTAGAAGCGATCGATGAAAAAAATGTCGATCGATTGGAAGAAGTGGGCGGAATAATTGAACATGCCTGTGAAAGTTGCCATTCACAATTTTGGTATCCGGGCGATAAAGTACCGGTTAATTAATCGCTATTTGCTTGCCGGGGGTGCCGGGCGCCACTCCCTGGTTTTCACTGTTTCATTTTCTACCAATTGATCCGGTGGACTTACCACTAACACATCATCTTTGGATATCCCGTGCAACACTTCTACATCGCGGCCGAGGTCGCGTCCCGACTTGATGGTGCGGAAGCTAATGGTGTTATCGTTTTCCACGACCGCAATACGTTGGTGTTGATCCCTGATAATCAACGTTGCAGAGGGAGCTACCAGGGTTTCTATAGCGCTGGTAACCGGAATGGCGACTTCCGCATAGGCACCTGGTAAAAGTGCCGCCTCAGGGTTGGGTAAAATCAAGTCCACCTGGCGTGAACGCGTGCCGGGGTCTATTCCGCCTGCAATACGTTCAATGCGTGCATTGAGATCTCGTCCTTGTTGTTCGCGCAAATTAATCGCAATATCGGTGCCGGTAGCCAAATTATCGGCATAGGCTTGCGGAATCCAGATAGTTGCCCTGAGTGGATCCGTTTGTGTAAGCGCAAATAATTCTTTGCTGCCGAGCGTAATGTAATCGCCGACTTCAATACTGCGCCGCGTAATAATTCCGGAAAAAGGCGCAACAATATTGCGATAGTTTTCGAGATTCTCCAGCCGTTTGACATTCGCCTGTGCCGCATTCAAATCGGCTTCGCTCTGGCGTAATGCGCTGCGCTTTTCATCCAGGTCCTGTTGTGAAATTGCGCTTTCGTTTTGGCTTAACGCTTCCCAGCGCGCCAGGGTGGTTTTGGCTAATTGCATACGCGCAGCAATTTGTTCGCGTTCAGCCCGTGCTTGTGCCAATTGATGTTCCTGCTCGGGCGTATCGATAGTGGCGAGCAGCTCACCTTGTTTGACGTAATCGCCAATCCCTTTATGCCATGCCGCGATGTAACCGCTGGTGCGCGCATAGATTACCGATTCACTATTGCCGCGCAATGTAGTGGGCAAGCGCAAGGTGTGCGCGAGTTTTCCGGGCGTGGCTTTGGTGGTAAGTACGGTGCGTTCCAGTGTTGCGCTGGTATAAGTCGCCAGTATTTTTTGTTCCTGGTTATTCACCAATGCGCGTGCACTGCCGCCCAATAATAACAGGGCAACAGCGGCCCAGATGGCACGCTTGGCGTAGATCTGGCCGGCTTGTGCCTGGGTAGCCGGAAGGTCGACCGGGAGCGGGCGGAAATCATTCATGCAAATACAATCTCAATGTGGGTTGGTATAAAAACTATTAAACGGATTCGCCGCAGAGCGGTCAGCCAAACGACTGTGCAAGCTCGCAAATACCACCGGAACAAATACCAGTGTTGATACCGTGGCAAATAATAAACCGCCAATTACGGCGCGGCCGAGCGGTGCGTTTTGTTCACCACCCTGGCCCAGGCCGAGAGCCATAGGCAACATGCCCATGATCATCGCGAATGCCGTCATTAATACTGGCCGCAAACGGGTCGATGCGGCCTCCAGCGCGGCGGTGAGTGGTGGAATGCCTTCTTGTAAACGAGTGCGTGCAAACGAAACCAATAAAATACTATTGGCGGTCGCCACGCCCATGGTCATGATGGTGCCGGTCAAGGCGGGCACACTGAGGGTGGTGCCCGAAAGAAATAACATCCAGGCAATACCGGCGAGTGCAGCGGGCAGGGCGCTGATAATAATTAATGGATCGAGCCAGCTTTGGAAATTCACCACCACTAATAAATAAACCAATGCAATTGCAACAATAATCCCCAGGCCTAAACCAACAAATGCTGTCTCCAGGGTTTCAATTTGGCCGCGCACTTTTAAATCCACACCGCGCGGTAAAGTGGTACGCGCTTTTTCAATGACCTTGTCAATATCGCGGCTCACTGAACCAAGATCGCGCCCCTGGATGTTAGCGTGGATATTAATCATGTTGACGTTGTTGTAGCGGTTAACAGCGGACGTTTGTGCAGTGCGTTGGTAGGTGACGACGTTACCTAATAATTGTTGCTTGCCATCGCTGCCTTTGCCAATGGGAATGCCCAATAACTCGTCAATGCTATCCATGTCGATTTCCAAGCTGCGTGCACCTATGTTGTAGGTGTTGCCATTGGCTTCATTCAACCAATAAGTCGGTGTGGTCTGCATACTGCCGCTCAATGCAATCATCATGTTCTCGGCCACGTTGCGCGCGTTCAAACCCAACTGTTGCAATTGGGTGCGGTTCATTTCGAGCGAGAGTGTTGGTTTGCTCCAGCGCTGGTAGACATGTGCATCCACAATACCGGGAATTTTACGTAGCTCGTTATTTAATGCGGCGGCGAGGGGAATAATATCGGCCGGTTTGCCACCAATAAACTGCACATCAATAGGAGCAGGAATTCCAAAATTCAGCGTCTGGCTGATTTGGTCCGAAGGTTGGAAAAAAAATTCCACATGCGGAAAACGTTGCGGCAAGCTCAAGCGCAATGTTTTCATAATATCAGCGCTGTCCAATTCACCCGGCGTAAAGCTGAACATAATTTCAGAATCGGCCGACTCGGCTGTACCTGAGTTGCCATTCAAGGTGTTAATGGTGCTGTAAGGCCCGCCGATAATATCGAGGATATCGCCCATTTGTGCAGCGGGCACGGTCGCATGAATTTCTTTATGGATTTCGTCTACCAGTTGGGGCATCTGCTCAAGGCGCGTGCCCGAAGGTGCGCGGATATGTAAACGCAGTTGTCCGCTGTCTACCACCGGAAATAAATCCTGCCCCAGCATCGGATAAATGCCTGATGACAGCAGGCAGAACCCCAAAAAGGCTGCCATAAATCCTTTGCGTTTGCGCAAGAGTACTGCTAAAAATAACGAAAAATGATGGCGGAACTTTTCAAAACTTTTATTAAACTGGTGGTGCAATCTCATACAGGCAATCACAGCCGCTTTTTTTGACGCGAGTTTTGGTTGATGGTGATTCCTCATCATAAACATCACCAGTGTCGGCACTAGCGTGCGCGAGATAATATAGGATGCAATCATCGCAAAAATCACCGCTTCAGCGAGCGGCACAAATAAATAGCGCGCGATGCCGCTGAGGAAAAACATCGGTAAAAATACAATACAAATACACAGTGTAGAGACGAAAGCCGGCACTGCAATTTCCTGTGCGCCATCCAAAATGGCTTGCAGCGGATCTTTGCCCAGCGCCATTTGCCGCTCGATATTTTCAATTTCTACTGTGGCGTCATCGACCAGGATACCCACCGCCAGCGCGAGCCCACCGAGGGTCATCAAATTAATGGTCTGGCCGATTAAATGCAGGCAGATCAGTGACACCATAATAGAAAGTGGAATCGATACTGCAATAATTAAAGTGCTGCGCCAGTTACCCAGGAACAGCAAAATTAATGTGGCGGTAAGGGCTGCAGCAATCAGGCCTTCGTGCACAACATTGCTGATTGCGGCCTTGACAAAAATTGATTGGTCAAACATGAGTTTGATATCAATTCCCTCTGGCATTTTTGCGAGCATTTCCGGGATGGAATTTTTAATATGTTCTACCGCTTCAATGGTCGACACACCACCAAACGCCAATACCGAATTCAATACACTGCGCGAACCATTTTGCCGCGCGATAGTAGTGCCCGGTGTAAATCCATCATGCACATTGGCGACATCGCGCAACAACAGTGTGCGGCCTTTATCGGTGCGGATGGGGATTGAACCAATCTCGTCGATCGTCGCGATCGCACCGTTCAGTTTTACATCAAATTCGCTATCGCCCACTTTCATAGTGCCGGTGGGTAAAATCAAATTTTGCACACCCATAGCCGCGACAATTTCGGCGGGTGTGAGATTGTTGGCGAGCAGGGCGCCCGCATCCAGGTCCACCGCCACTTGCCGCGAACGTGAACCATAGGGGAAAGTAAGCGATAAGCCTTTTTTGCTCGATACAATCGGGCGCAATACAGTGCCTGCAGCATCGCCAATTTCAATGTCGGATAAGGTATCGCTGGAAATGCTTAATTGGACCACGGCCAATTCGGAAGCCGACCATGCCCGCACCCGTCCCGCTTGGGTTCCCTGTGGCATACCGCGTGCAGCACCGTTGGCGCTCATGGTGGTTTGGGTCAGGGCAGTATTGATATCGGTACCTGGCTGGAAAAATACTTTCACAATGCCGAGGCCGGCGGCCGAAAAAGATTCGGTATGCTCGATATTATCCACCGCTTGTCCGAGCTCCCGCTCCGCCGAGGAAGTGACCCGCTCGGACATCTCCTTCGCCGTAAGCCCTTTGTATTCCCAGAGTTCGGCCACCACCGGAATATGGATTTGCGGAAAGATATCCGTAGCCATTTTGCTCAACACAAACGGCATGGTTAATAAAATCAGCAGCGCCGCCACAATAAATGTATAGGGCCGGCGTAAGGCAATCTGGACAATCCACATGGCAGGGTTATTTCTATAGAAGTAAATACAACAGGTATAACTGCATTAAACAGCCTTGAGCAATAACTGCGCCATTTAGTAGTTGTGGTATTAGTGCGGCTTGGGCGTGATCGACGCTCGTTGTGGTGTTGAAAAATAAACAAATTATTTTTATGGGAGTTGATTTATCAACATTTAAATGGGGGGTGATTTGTAGAGAAATGCTGGGTTTCAAAGAATTGAGATAAGGTGGGTGAAAAATTTTATATTCACCTGCTATTGGTTAAGCCGTTAACCGGAAGGAGTGAAACAGATTACGGGATCTAAACGAAGTTATGGGGCAAATGTATCGTCGCTGCTTTTGGCGCACGCATAAAAAACCGGACATCAATGTCAATTGATGTCCGGTACGATTAATGTCTGGTACGATGGATCAAATTTAGTTAACGCTTGGTTTTGCTGACGACTTTCAAGCGTAAATTTCCACCGCTGGCACTGAGCACTTCATACACATAATCATAAGTGCCTGCGGTTGACGCCCAGGTATTGTCAGTGAAAGTAACTGTCACTTTGTTGCCAGATAAAGCCCAGGTTGTATTGACAAAATAATGGCCATCGTTGGGTGCCAAACGAAATATCTTTCCAGTGCCTCCTGCAAAAAATGAAATCATATTGCGGAATCTGGATGCACCGAGATCAATGCTGGTGGGTACATAATGTTCAATACCTGCGGTACTTTGTGCTGGATCTTCATGCCAATCGCCATGAAGATTTGCCGCTGCCACTGTATTCAACTCACAACCTTTTAATGACAGGTTGCCCAGCGAAATTACTACTACGCCAATACGAGTATCATTATCATCCGCAACCAATAAACGATATTTCAAATAGCTGCCTGGTGATTGCACGGTGTAGTTGCGTGTTTGGAAACCACTCCAATTAATTTCATTGGTACGCGAATCTACTGTTGTCCAGGCTGATCCATTCCAGCCTTGCAGTTGCCAGATTTTGGGTGCGCGGGTGGTAATGCTTCCATTCGCATAAGTAATTGCATAAGAGTCTACAAAACGTGGGCTAGTCCATTCATAACCTATCCAGGCGGGAGTTTGCCCTATAGCAGAGATCCACATGGAGCTAAATGAACTGTCAAATGCTTTCCAGCCTGGGTAGCTGCTATCAATAACGCCGGAAACACTGACCGCTGCGCTGTTAGCATTTAATATCGGTACTAATTCGGTACTGGAATCGCAGCCACAGGTTTCCAGCGAGAGTTCGCCAATGGATACCGCCACTATAGGTGCGCGGTCATCGTTATCCTGTTCGATGAACAGGCGATACTGGCTGTAAGAACCCGGCTGGCTAATACTGAAACTGCGCTTCTCTACGCCCAGCCAATTAATTTGATTGGTGCGTCGGTCGAGTGTTTTCCAAACACCATTGCTAAGCCCCTGCAATTCAAAATCGCGTGGTGCGCGGCTGGTGAGCGTGCCGTTGGAAAAATCAATAGTGTAACGGTCTATTTTTTTTGCAGATGAAAATTGATAAGCAATCCATGCTGAGTTTTGGTAGGTGTTAGAAATCCACATGCTGCTAATATTCCCGTCAAACGCTAGCCAGCCAGGATAGCTGCTATCGTAGTTTCCTGAGGTGGTAATCGCACTGGGAATATTATTCAAGACTGGAACCTGATTCGCACACTGGGATTGCGCGCCTGCGTACGAATTAAGTAGCAATGCCGCACACAAACTAACGACTGTTTTATAAAATATTTTTTTCATCGATCTTATCCTTATCCGGTCAATATAAAAATAATCGGCTTCCAAAGATAACTGCAAGCCATCTATTAACAAATTACCGCACCTTAAGCCTGAGCTACCGGCGGGGTGCCTATAGGGTAGACGAACTATTTTGTATAGTAGTGAAAACGCCAGTAAACAGATTATTTTGTCGTTCAAAACAACGTTTGCGGAAATGAAACTGGTAGAAAATTCTGATTGGGTGAATAAATTTTATAGATAAAACATTGAAACCGATTTTGGCTATCATTCATACATGTTACATACATTACCCGGAGGTAACTTGTGCGGGATATTGCGAAAAATATCAAGCTTTCCAATAAAACGATAAGGTCTATCCTAAGTGACGCTGAAAAAGCAGCGCAGGCGATCAACCTTATATATGTGCAGGATAAACAGCCTGGAATCACCCGAGTGAAAAAAGGCAAGGCCTTTCATTACTTTATTGGCAAAAATAGACTGGTTGATGAAAAAATGATAGCGCGAATCAATAAATTAGTTATTCCACCTGCGTGGGAAAATGTCTGGATTTGCCGTCTGGATAATGGGCATTTACAAGCAACGGGCATGGACGCGCGTAACCGGAAGCAGTATAAATATCACACCCTTTGGAATGCGTTGCGTAACCACACCAAATTTTTTCGGTTATACGAGTTTGGCAAGGCGCTCCCTTCTATACGAAAACAACTGGTTAAAGATCTTTCCCTGCCAGGGCTTCCCGCTGAAAAAGTATTGGCGGCCGCAGTCTGTTTAATGGATCAGACAGGTATGCGGATTGGCAACGATATATATGAAAAATTGTATGGATCCTTTGGTTTGACTACCTTACAAAACCGACATGTTAGCATTCGCGGGAGCGATATCCGGTTTATGTTCAAAGGAAAAAAGAATATTCCGCAAAATGTCAGTATTAACAATAAACGTTTGGCAAAAATCGTCAAACAATGCAGCGAAATTCCCGGTAGAGAGCTATTCCAATATTACGCGGACGATGGCAGCCACAAAAGTATTGATTCCGGTATGGTCAATAATTACTTGAAGTCGCTCACCGGCCAATATTTCACGGCAAAGGATTTCCGCACCTGGGTCGGCACGGTGCAGGCGATCACTGCATTTAATGATATGAGCTTCGATGATAACCAGATTGATATTAAAAAAAATATTATCGAAGTGCTCGATAAAGTCGCCACTTGTTTGGGAAATACACGGGCCGTGTGCAAAAAATACTATGTTCACCCTTTGGTTATAGATCTTTATGAAAAAAACGATTTGAGCGTTTATTTAAAACAGATCAGTCGAAGTAAAAAAAACGCAAAAGAGGACGGCCTGAGTGAGGTGGAAAAGTTGCTTATGTTGATTCTTGAAAAAGAAAGTATAAAATCCGCAACGATTGCAATAGCCTGACCCACATGGGTAATTTGATAGTGAATCGATTAATTAGGATTTTAATGTTAACCAAACCGGTGCATGGTCACTGGATTTCTCCCATCCCCGAACGTGCTGATCCACGCCACTATCGAGCAATCTTTTTTTAATCCGGTTGTTCACCAGGAAATGGTCTATTCGCAACCCGGCATTTCGCGCGTAAGCATTACGGAAATAATCCCAGAACGTGTAAATTATTTCATCCTGATGTTGCTGTCGAATCACATCGATCCAGCCTTGGTCCATAAGCTTGTTGAATGCTTTTCTGGTTTCCGGGCGGAAGAGGGCATCATCAAGCCATCGTTCTGGTTTATAGACGTCTTTATCGGTGGGGATGACATTGTAATCACCCGCTAGAACTACCGGGGCTTTGAGATCGATAAGTGTTTGGGCGTGAATAATAAGGCGTGCCATCCATGCTAATTTATAATCGAATTTGGGACCTGGTGCAGGATTGCCATTTGGGGTATACAAACATCCAACGACGATTCCGTTAACTGCAGCCTCCAGATACCGGCTATGTAGATCGTCAGTATCCCCTGGGAGGATTCGCCGTATTTCTATAGGCTTGCCAATCCTGGAGAGGATTGCGACACCATTCCAACTTTTTTGCCCGCTCCACAATGCTGAATATCCCAGATCGAGGAGGATATTTTCCGGAAATTTTTCTTGCGGTGCTTTCAATTCTTGTAGGCACACAATGTCAGGCGAAGCTTCCTGAAGCCATCTTGACAAGACATTCAGTCTGGCATTAATCCCATTTACGTTGTACGTCGCAATTTTCATTAGGCAATCACCGAGTAGAAAATGACGTTCTTAATGTTAAGATTCAGAATAAGGTTAGGCTTCCGGATGTTTATTGGAAATGTAAATATGGATTAATGAGTTCCCTTTTCCTTTTTAGCTTTCGCAGTTTTTATGCGTTTTTTTTCCGGAGTGTCCGGGTTATTAATATCGATATCATCGGTTAGGTCTCCCCCCACCATTTTCTTTGCGGGTCCGGTACCGGCACGATTGCCATGTTCATAATCTTTTTCTTTGATTGAAGTCATTGTTTGGTCCTCATCAGTGGGATTTAACATCGAACGGGATTTAATATTGCTTGGTGGAAAAGCGAGATGGGAAAATTGATGCAAACCTAACCTGGCAGTTACTGGTAAAACCAGTAATTGCCAGATCGAGGTTAGTACAGCCAGGTATCAGTTCCGGCCGTGGGTTGTAGAACCCCCTTTTTTTCCCGACTCCCGCGCATTGCCGTGACCGCCAGTTGCGGTGTTTGACTTGCCGGATTTGGATTTTCCGGATGATTTAGTACTTCTTTGTTCTGGATGTTGGCTCATATCAGAATCCTCTTGAAACTAAAGTTTAATGTCTTACCGGCGATTAGGCCGTTGGGTAAGCTCCGTAATAATGTTCGCATATTTAAAATGTGTAGTTGGTTATTTACCGAACAGTTCATTGGGTCCGCATCACGCAGAATGGAAAAATTAAATTACGGCAATAAAACCTGTGTTAATAAACATGCTCAGCGCGAGGTGGTTATGGATTCCATTAATAGAAATCAAACCGAACACAATCATGAAGATCTAAGCGGCACTGCCGCAGTGGAAAAAATTAAGCATATTGTTGATAAAGCGGAGAGCTGTTTTTTCAGCACTGTTATTGCGTTGTCCGGATCTTGCGGCACTCGTCCTATGGGTGTGCAAAAGGTAGACGATGATGGGAACATCTGGTTCCTGAGCGCGAATGACAGTCACAAGGATAAAGAGATTGCGATAAATCCTAACGTTACCTTGCATTTTCAAGGCTCGGCTCACTCTGACTTTTTAGTAATCAAGGGCGTCGCCACAGCGTCGCGCGATGAGCGCAAAATCAAGGAATTATGGGAGCCTATTTTTAAAACCTGGTTTACCGAAGGTGAAAATGATCCGCGTATCTCGGTTATCAAAGTGACACCTACAGAAGGATATTATTGGAATACCAAACACGGCTTTGCCGTGGCCGGCATTAAAATGGCGATTGGCGCCTTAACGGGTAAAACGTTGGACGACTCGATCGAAGGTAAGGTTAGGGTTTAAGTTAGCAATTGGCAGGCAAAAAAATAGACAAATCGAAATTTGTCTATTTTTAATTTGTTGATTGTGTTGACTGCAGCAGTAAATTTTACTCCTGATAACTTTCTATACCTGGACATGAACA
>JAJQJO010000366.1 GCA_021323495.1 Cellvibrio sp.
GGGCGATTGGGTTGATTGGATGCGCCAATGACTGCAATCGAGTTTGGCTTCAGCAATAGCTCGACACTTTTAATCGTCACACTTTCACCTCGTGTCCTTCGCCGTCATGGTGCCTTTTATCTGCTTTTTTATAAAATTTCGTCGTCATCGATTTTTTGCAAGCTCAGCTCACCAAAACTGGTTGGAGGGACTTTGGACTGAACTTGGGGAGCGGCTGCCACTGCTTCTGTTTTGGGTACTGCGACGCCATCAGTTGCCAGTTTTATACGCAGGCGCAAGTTATTAGGTGAATCTGCATTCGCAATGGCATCATCAAAACTTACCTTACCTGCCATATATAATTTAAAGATAGCGCCGTCAAAAGTCTGCATGCCAAGATTCTCGGATTTCTCCATAATTTCTTTAATTTCAGTGAGGCGGCTTTTTAAAATTAACTCCTGGATGGTTTTGGTGCCCAATAACACTTCAACGGCGGCGCAGCGTTTGCCATCGACCGTAGGCAATAGCCGTTGTGATACAAAAGCGCGCAAATTCTGTGAAAGCCCCATCAATAGTTGCGGGCGCCGTTCTTCGGGAAATAAATTGATGATCCGCTCAAGTGCCTGGTTAGAGTTGTTAGCGTGCAAGGTAGAAATCGCCAGATGTCCTGTTTCTGCGAATTCCAACGCGTGTTCCATAGTTTCACGGTCGCGGATCTCGCCAATTAAAATTACGTCGGGCGCCTGACGAAGGGTATTTTTTAATGCGGCTTTGTAACTGCGGGTGTCAACACCCACTTCGCGCTGGTTGATTACACTGCGCTTGTGTTTGTGCACAAATTCAACCGGATCTTCGATTGTAATAATATGGCCACCGCTGGAGGAATTGCGATGGTCAATTAACGCTGCCAGTGACGTAGATTTACCCGAACCAGTTCCGCCAACAAACAACACCAAGCCGCGCTTGGTCATAATCACATCTTTTAATATTTCCGGCAGACCCAGCGCATCGAATTGCGGGATGTCAGTTTTGATATTCCGTGCAACGATTGCCACTTCGTTGCGCTGTTTAAAAATATTGATGCGGAAGCGGCCAACACCGTGAATGGAAATCGCCAGATTCATTTCCAGTTCGTGTGTAAACGCAGCACGTTGCTCTTCATCCATAATCGCATTGGCGATAGCTTCTATCTCACCCGGTTTAAATGGCTCGGTTGCCAAGGGCTTCAATACACCTTGAAACTTTGCACAGGGAGGAGCACCGGTGCTCAGATATAAATCCGAACCATCTTTTTTTGCGAGGATATTTAAATACTGGTCGATTGGGGTTGCCATAGATAACTCCGCTGGGGCAAAACAATAGGAGGAGTATAGTCAGGATTCCCCAATGGGAGTGGCAAGAATTGCTAATCAGCCGCAGCGACAAAAGCGATTTCTATCAACATCTTTGGATCGAGCAATTCCACTTTTACACAGGCGCGTGATGGTGCACAACCTGCGGGCAGCCAGGTCTCCCAGGCCTGATTTAATATAGGTACGTTGCCTGTGTGGGTAATGTAAATAGTGGCTGAGAGCAGCCGGGATTTATCGCTGCCAATAGCGGTCAGGGTCACTTCAGCTTGCGCCAAAATTTGTGCGACCTGTTCTTCCATTGGGCAATCCGTATTATTGGGCACTTCGACAAAATGGGCGATGCCGTGGTACACAGTCGCATCTGACCAGCGCGGCGTCGGATTCAAGCGTTGAATATTCATACAGAGTTTCCCGATAAGTGTTTGCAAATCAAATCTGGCGCCTATAATAGCCGCCTTTTGCACGCCACCCAATTTTAATCATCCCCTCACAAAGCGACTCGATTCATGGCATTAACCTCCATCATTGCACACCGTATTTACCGTCACTCACCCGGGAGCACATTTGATTTGCAATTGCGCGGCGAGGCGTTCACCAGCGCCGGTAAATTGGAGGAATTAGCCTATGAACTGAAAACTCAATTTATTCGCAAAGGCGGGAAAAGCTACGGACGTTTCTCGGATGAGCTGGGCGAGTTCCCCTTACCCGCCTGGCTGCGCGATTACCGCGAAGAGCGGTTGAGCTTTGTCAGCTTCACCCACAAAGCGATGCAGCAATTCCAGCAAGCACTGGAAAAAGCAGAATCACTGCTGGACGCATTTATATTTTTTGTAGAGGAAAAGCTGGAAGTTGGTGACACCTTGAGCGTCTATTTGGTAGAGCACCAAAGCGGGCTTTATCTGGACGGTGAATTAATGATAAATGATTCGCTCTCGCTGGATACCAATGGTTTTAATCTCGCCGCCAAAATCCAGCTCAATGATTGGACAGCAGGTGACTCAGCAACCTATCTGACGCTGATACGCTCGCGTGGCGATAAAGATATCGCCGATGCATTCACTCAATTTAGCGCCTTTACCGACAAACAAGACATTAAACAGGAAACCGCCGAATTTCTGCAGATCGTCGATAACTTCAGCCAAACATTGGACGAAACCACCGCTAAAATTACCCGCAGCAAAGTCGTCGATTATTGCCTTGAACAAAACAAAGCCGGTAAACCGGTCACCATAGCCGCCCTTTCCAGCAATCTCGCTGAAGAGGTAAAAAGTTATGAGCCTGAGCGTTTTGTGCGTTATGTGGAAAGCAGCAAGCCGGATCTAAAACCCGAGTTTATTCCCCATGCCGGGCAAATCCGCAGCTATGTACGTATCAGCGGGCGCAACGACTCCCTGAGTATGAGCTTCGCCTCAGAATGCCTTGGGCGGGAAATCGAGTATGATGCAGAAAAAGATGTGCTGACGATTAAAAATTTGCCCGCCGCCTTGAAAGCTCGCCTGATAAAACACTTGAAAGAGATCCATTGATAATGATGATGTTTTACCTGTACACGGACGTTATGTATTTATGCTTCGTTATAACGAAAAAGTACACAACCTATAGGAACATAAACTAAACCAACCCTTGCCAAACAAGACGACTGGTCATATATTAAGCCCATGAGTAAACGCGAACTGAAAAAAGACCATCTCCTGGACGCCGGCTTAAAAGTCATGGCCACATGTGGTTACAACGGCACCAGTATCCAGGATATTGTCAATGCGGCCGATGTACCTAAAGGCTCGTTCTATACCTACTTCAAAAGCAAAGAAGATTTTGCGATTGAAGCACTGGAGAAAGTAGCAGAAGAGCGCATGGTCCAGAATCGCCATTTGCTCAGCGACCGCAGTATTTGTCCGCAGGAACGCTTGATACGTTTTTTTGTGGACAATATCGGCGGCTGCGAGGAAAACCTCAACGGCGGCTGTTTTCTGGGTAATATGTGCCAGGAAATGTCTGAATCCAGTGAGGCAATCCGCCTCAAAGTTCGCCAAATGCTACGTAATAGCACGCAGGCGATTGAAGATGTTTTGGAAGAGGCACGACTTAAAAATGGATTGAAAAGTCAGCTCCCCTCCCCGGTGTTGGCAGAGTTTTTATTTAACGCCTGGGAAGGAACGTTGATGCGGATGAAAGCGTCCAAATGCCGCGAACCACTGGATGCATTTTTGACCGTCCTACCCGAACTCTTTGCCAAACCCCAAGTTTAATATTCACTGCTCTTAATACATCTTGTTTTATTTTTCGTTCACATTAAAAAGACGACCAGTCAGCTTTAAAGTGAATAAATTTAATCAGTATTTTACTTAAGGCGATGTAATCGCTTATTTTTTTCATCAAAAAAAAGACGACCGGTCAGCTTTAAATAACAAAGAATATTGGCCATGAAAACTCAGCCCCTGAAAGTCAGGCATTTAAAAAGTCAGCAACAAAGAAAGGAGTTAACAAACATGTACCAGACTGCACCAAATCGAGCCTTCACCCT
>JAJQJO010000367.1 GCA_021323495.1 Cellvibrio sp.
CAGTTAGTGCAGTGCACTTGAACCAGTTGCGTGATTTTTGCAGTATCAGTTGATGCTGTTTGTAAAGTGTTTGGGATTGCATCACCATTCGCGGTAGCACTTGTAGTATGAGAAGAAAAACCGGAATTCGTCGTGGAAGTGGAGGTAATAGACATCAGCACGGCAATCACTACAATCCCCAGAAAACTGGTAATTAAAATAATCGGCTTCACATACCCCAAATGTTTTAGATTAAAAAAGTGACGCCCCCAGGCTAAACAGACGCCCATTCCCACTAATATCAACCACGAATAAGCGTGACTATACAAAAAGGAATAATGGTTGCTGAGCATGCAAAAAATAACCGGCAAGGTTAAATAATTGTTATGGGTGGAACGCAACTTGGCGAAACACATAGCGTTGGTATCGGGCGGTTGGTTATTGCTTACGGCGGCAATAAATTTTCGCTGCGCGGGCATAATCCCCCAAAACACATTGCCTGCCATCCAGGTCGCGATCATCGCGCCTACATGTAAATAGGCAGCGCGCGGCGAAAATAATTGATGTGCGATATAACTCGCCGCAGTAATAATGACAAGCAAAGCGGCTGCGATAAATAATCCGCGCTTTACCAAAGGCGTACGCAATAACAATTCATAAATTAATTGCCCACCGAGAATAAATCCAAGGCTGGCCACAACTGCCCAACCCGGTGATTGAATCAGTGTGTTGTGGCCCACCAAATAAGTTTGCGCTTGCAGGTAGTACATCAAAATTAATAAGCCGGTACCGCTTAACCAGGTGCTGTAAGCCTCCCATTTGAACCAGTGTAATTTCACCGGCATTTCGGGCGGGCGCAAATGGTATTTGGCAACTTCGTAAATCCCGCCCCCGTGGATCGCCCACAGATCACCTTTTACACCCTGATCAGTTTTCCATTGCGGCGGTGGACGTAAACTTAAATCCAGCCAGATAAAATAAAATGACGCACCAATCCAGGCGATAGCAGCGACTACATGAAACCAGCGAAAGGCGAGATTAAGCCACTCCAAAACCATACCATTGACTAATCCATCCATACCAGGGCTCCTTGTGCTTTATCGGCGCGACGAAATGCCAGCTTGCCCATAATGTAAGTGCGCGCGATATTGTGTTCATCGCCCAAGGTCATCAGTGCGAATAATTTTTCCGCTACAGTCAATGCAGTTTTTTGCCGCAGGGCCTGCAAGGGTGTTGCACCTAAATTGATAAGAATAAAGTCAGCTTCCTTTCCCTGTTCAAAATTGCCGATGCAATTATCCAATTGCAGTGCGCGTGCATTACCCAATGTGGCCATATAAAACCCTTTTAATGGATGCAAATTTTGTCCTTGCAGTTGCAGTACTTTGTAAGCTTCAGCGAGGGTGCGCAATTGCGAAAAACTGGTGCCGCCACCCACATCGGTGGCAAGGCTCACGGGTATTCCGGCGTCCTCCAACCGCGCCATATTCAGCAGTCCACTGCCGAGAAATAAATTGGATGTGGGGCAAAATGCGATACCCGACTGTGTTTGCGCCATGCGTGTAATTTCATCATCGCTTAAATGGATGCCGTGACCAAACACACTGCGCGGACCCAGCAAGCCGTAATGATCATATACATCGAGATAATTGCGCGCCTTGGGATAAAGCGTTTTTATCCACGCGATTTCCTGTTTGCTTTCGGAAAGATGGGTTTGCAAATAGAGGCCGGGATAATCGCGATACAATTTCCCCGTTACCGCCAATTGTTCCGGTGAACTGGTCGGTGCAAAGCGCGGCGTGAGTGCATACTGCAAGCGCCGCGTGTTATGCCAGCGTTCAATTAATTCGCGGCAATCGGCAGCGCTAGTGGCGGGGGTATCCAACAGTTCCGTGGGCGCATTGCGATCCATCATTACCTTGCCCGCAATCATCCGCATATTGAATTTGTCGGCAGCCGAAAAAAAAGCCTGGGTCGATTGGGCAAATACGCTGGTGTAAACCATGGCGGTGGTTGTGCCGTTTTGTAGCAGGAATTTTAAAAATTCAGCTGCAGCAACAGCAGCAAAATCAGGATCTGCAAATTGTAATTCGGTGGGGAAAGTATAATTATTGAGCCAATCCAATAATTGTTCGCCGTATGAAGCGATTACACTCGTTTGCGGATAATGAATATGGCTATCGATAAAACCCGGCATTAATAAATGTTCGGGGAAGTGCTCGCACTGGTGTAAATCCAGGCCCTGCTGCGCCATATCTCCAGCGCGGCCGACTGCTTTGACACGGCCGTTTTCTACCAGCAGTACACCATCTTCCATGTATTCGATACCTGCACCTGTCAGCGGATCAGGCACACCAGTGAAATGTAAAATTTGCGCACGAAACGCACCCGCATCAGACACAGTCATAACCAGCCTTAACCGCAAAATAAAACACAATCGATACCCGGTGAACGTTATTGATCAACATTAGCTGCCGCGATAGGTTGAATAGCCGTATGCATTAAGCAGTAACGGCACATGGTAATGTTCCTGCTCATTGCTCACTTGAAAAGTGATGTTAATTTCCGGATAAAAACTCGGCAGTTTTTGTTGTGCATACCAACTGCCAACCGCAAATTGCAAACGATAGTGACCAATAGCTAAAGCAAAATCATTATCCCACTGCATTATCCTGCCATCGACATCAGTCGTTGCGGACGCAAGCGCTATGTGGCCGGTAGCGGAATACAGGGAGACAACAACCCCCCCCGCTGGCTTACCGGTTTCCAGTTGCAAGATATGGGTGGTGATGGGAGCTCTTTTCATGCGATGTACCCGGACAATAATCAGTTAATGTCAATTAATTTAGCGATACGTAGACGGGTAATTTCCCCTTGCTCGCGTGCGCCATTTTGCAATTCCAACGCGCGTGGATTATCGATCCTGGCCCGCAGCAAGCGCAGCATTTCTTCGGCCGATTTACCACTGGCACACACGATAAAAATAAAACCGTGTTTTTCTTCATACTCTTTATTAAGGCGATGCAATTCCTGGATGACTGCTTCACTTGCTTGCAAAACCTGTCCCTGTTCCTGCGTGGCGCGCCCCGCGTAACGCGAACGGAGCAATTCGATATCACCAATACGCGCGTGACCGGAAAAAGCCTCAAGGATTTGCTCCTCTTCCACCCCGGTCCAAAAACAATTTGCGGTGGTCAATAGTTTTTCCAGACTCACAAAGGGGCGTCGCTCGGCCACATGTTTTGCCCAGGACTGGCAATGGCAGCAGCCGTAAAGCGCGGCTATAGCATCTTCTTTTGATAAGGCGTTAAATTCACTTAGCGTCATAATTCAATCCCTTCAACCGACAACACGCTATTCACACAAAATGTGCGGCGCTTTTTGTGTGTGCATAATGGTTTTGATTTCACGCCAGGAAGTTGAGCGAGCAGATTGCACCGACACACGCTGGTAATACAGGCTTTGTAATTGCGCAGCGATTGAAACCGCCACTTCCATCGGCAGCTTGCCCTTAACCTCTGGCAAACCGATTGGGCTATAAATTGTTTCTATCTGCTGCGCAGCAAAACCGGCATCAGCCAGGCGCTTGCGAAACCGCAGAGCTTTGGTTTGCGAGCCGATCATACCCGCATAAGCATAGCGGGCATCTGTCAGTAATGTTTTACAGAGAGCAAAATCCAGCGCGTGGTCGTGGGTAAAAATGATGGCCCACACATCATCGGGCAATTGTGGAATTGCCGCAGTGGGATCAGCGTAAAATTCATAGCGGCAATTTGCCGGTAATTCATTGGCCATCAATTCCGGGCGATTATCAATAACCCGCACCTGGCAAGGCAGCCCGGCAAGGATTGTTACTAGCGATTGGCACACATG
>JAJQJO010000368.1 GCA_021323495.1 Cellvibrio sp.
AAGCCAAAACACAACTGAAATTCCTATCGCTATAAAAATCGCTGGTGATGGGTTGTTTAACGTACTTTTAGATCCTGCATATGCTGCAATAATTGCCCCACTGGCGCCACCTGTAATTGCTCCAGGAAAGTGGCCGGAAAAAATGCGCATTGTGAGACTAGGGATGGCAATAAAAAGATCTATAAATAGTAAGAGCGTCACTGTCATCGCAACGTAAATCAGATTTACTTGGAATGCCTTGGTTAAGGCAGATTTGATATCTTCAACAGTAAGCACGCCAGTTATTCTACTAATAAAAAACGTAGAAGCAAAGATTGCCAATAATATAAGTGCGCTAGTTATCAATTGTTTCATTTCGACCTAGCCTGCTTTCATTATGGCGGCCATTAATGTAGGGCTGATGCGTGACATTAGCGGTATTAGTTTTGCTTTGCCGACATAGATTTCACTGTATCCACTTTCTATTCCTTTAATGATTGCAACCGCTGCATCATCTACAGAAATTTTTCCATTGCCTCTGCCTTTTGTCATGGGGGTGTCCACCATCGGCATTATTGCTTCATGCACATTTATCAGGGTGTCTTCAAGCTGATAACGGAAACTTTTAGTGAAATTATGCAGGCCTGCTTTTGTTGCGCAGTAAACGGCGGAACTTTTTTTAGGATATAAGCCCAAGCCTGATGTAACATTCATAAACGCCGCAGGTTCTTTGAGGTTTAACAGTGGTCCAAGCATTAGTGCGCAGATCCAAATCGGTGCAGCCAAATTAATTATTATTTCGTTGTCAATCGTGTCAAAGCTAAAGTCGCTATCCAGGAATGTGGGTGTTACCTGAATGCCAGCGTTGTTCATCACAACAGAGATTTCGGGATGATTATCCGTTATTTCACTGAGTGTACTTTCTACTTCCAGTTTATTAGATAAGGAGCAGCGATAGGTTTTTACGTTGGGGAATTCTTCGCTCAGTTTTTCCATTTTTATTGGATTTCGTGCGATAACAACTATCATTTTATTATGAGGTGCCAAGTGCTTTACGAGTGCTTTGCCAATGCCAGAGGTTCCTCCGGTGATGAGTATTGTTCGGTCCTGTAACTTCATTAATTCCTCAAATCCTGTGTTGGGTAATTATCTGCGGATGCCATTCTAGTTTGGCTGGAGTGATTAATTCATTAACTCAAGTTAAATAAAATGTTTAGTTTGATGTCAGTTGTACGTAGTTGATTCTTGATCGGTAATTTTGAAATACAATAAGCGATGAATAAGTATGATACGCTTGCGATTAGTTATGGGTTGATTGCAAAAATTACATTTAGAGTCTGAGGTATTGTTGCATTGAACGAGCAATTAAAGTGTATTGGCACGCCCCGTTTTTTTCCTAAAGGTTCTTTTTTGTTTCGTCAGGGAGATAAGATAAATAATCTTTTCTTTATTCAGAGAGGGCTTTTAAAAGCTTATTATGAGACCCTGGATGGCAAGGAATTTATTAAATCTTTTATTCGCGATGGTGAGTTTATTGCGAGCCTGCAGGCAATAGTGGAGGGAAATCCTAATTCCTTCACGGTTTTGAGCCTGGAGGATTGCAGTGTGTTGGAAGTAACCAAACAGGCATTGGTCGATCAGATAGCAAACAATCCGGCACTAACCCAAGTGGTCAATTCACTTTTGTTAAAATTGGCTATAAAAAAGGAACGGCGCGAATACGAATTGCTCTGTATGTCGCCTGAAGAGCGCTACTTGATATTTTGTGAGCGGGAATGCGAAATATTCACGCGGCTCTCTCAAAATGATATTGCTCGATATCTTGGGATCACTCCGGTGGCGCTAAGCCGGATTCGCAAGCGCTGCCGTTTGGTTGGTGGTTGTCAGGTTTAGTTTAGTGTTTGTCCATATTTCATGGAAACTTCTGTCGGCTAGACCACAAAATCCAGTACAATGGCGGCCTTTTCATATCCCCCCGATGCTGAGGCTCTTCCCACTATGCTGATTCTGCGTGGCGCTCCCGCTCTTTCCAGTTTCCGTACACAAAAACTTCTGACCAACCTGCAACAGCGCGTTTCGGCTGTGACTGGCGTTAGTTCAGAGTTTGTACATTTTGCCAATGTCACCGCGCCTTTGAGCGTCGAACACCAACAAGTACTGCAGCAACTGTTGACTTATGGCCCTAAAGTCGAGGTTGCTGCAAGCCATGAAGGTGAGCTGTTTCTGGTAGTACCACGCCTCGGCACCATTTCTCCCTGGGCATCCAAGGCAACGGATATCGCTAAAAATACTGGCCTTGATGCCGTACTTCGCATTGAGCGTGGCATTGCTTATTACGTAACAGGTCCAATATCCGTAGCAGATCGGGCAGTAATTACCGCGCTCTTGCACGACCGTATGGTGGAGACTGTATTTGATTCGCTTGAGGCGGCTGACCAATTATTTGTATCCCAGGCGCCGGCAGAGCAGACATCGGTGGATATCCTCGGCGGCGGCCGCACAGCATTAATTGTCGCCAACAAATCCCTCGGTCTGGCATTGGCCGATGATGAAATCGATTATCTCGTTGATGCATTCAAAGCCCTTGGTCGCAATCCAATTGATGTCGAATTGATGATGTTTGCCCAAGCCAACTCTGAACACTGCCGTCACAAAATCTTCAATGCTTCCTGGACCATCGACGGTGTTGAGCAGCAGCGCAGTCTGTTCAAGATGATCAAAAATACCAACGAAGTCGGCGGTGAAGATGTGCTCTCAGCCTATGCCGATAATGCTGCGGTCGTTGTAGGTCATGAAGCAGGGCGTTTTTATCCCAATCCGGATACCAAAACCTACGAATACACTAATCAACCGATTCATTTATTAATGAAGGTTGAGACGCACAACCATCCAACGGCGATTTCCCCATTCTCCGGTGCTGGCACTGGCGCTGGTGGCGAGATTCGTGATGAAGGTGCAGTCGGGCGCGGTTCCAAACCGAAAGTCGGTTTAAATGGATTCACCGTATCCAACCTGCAAATTCCTGATTTTATCCAACCTTGGGAGCAAGACTATGGCAAGCCCGGGCGCATAGTAACTGCGCTGGACATCATGCTCGAAGGCCCGATCGGAGGAGCGGCGTTCAATAATGAATTTGGCCGCCCCAATATTTGCGGCTACTTTCGTACCTTTGAAGAGAATTTTGATGGCGAGCGTCGCGGTTACCACAAGCCGATAATGTTGGCTGGCGGTTATGGCAATATCAAAGCCGAGCACATTGAAAAGCCACCGTTTGCTGCTGGCTCCAGGTTGGTAGTGCTCGGTGGTCCGGCCATGTTGATTGGTCTGGGCGGTGGTGCAGCATCGTCAATGACGTCTGGCTCTTCTTCAGAGGATCTGGATTTTGCGTCTGTGCAACGCCAGAACCCGGAAATGGAGCGCCGTTGCCAGGAAGTAATTGACGCTTGTTGGCAGTTGGCCGACCAAAACCCGATTGCTTTTATCCATGATGTGGGCGCCGGTGGTCTATCCAATGCCTTTCCGGAACTGGTGAAAGATGGCGGTACAGGCGGCAAGTTTGAATTGCGCAATGTCCCCAATGATGAGCCGAGCATGAGCCCATTGGCGATTTGGTGTAACGAATCGCAAGAGCGCTATGTATTGGCAATCAAGCCGGAAGATCTCGCGCGTTTTGAGGCTATCTGCAAGCGAGAGCGCGCACCCTATGCGGTAGTGGGTGAGGCGACTGATGAAAAGCATTTACTGGTTAATGATAAGCACTTCGATGCAAAACCCGTCGATTTGCCGATGTCAGTGCTGTTTGGCAAACCACCTAAAATGCACCGCACCGCTGACAGGCATCAGGCGCTAACCAAGGCGTTTTCGACCGAA
>JAJQJO010000369.1 GCA_021323495.1 Cellvibrio sp.
CTATGGTTTTTTACGTCACCATTGGTATGGACAAGGTTAACGACTGGGGACAGAGCAGCAGAGCCGCTCAAATAGAAGTCAAATAAACAGGTATCTGGCAGGGCGGCATCACGGCGGGCGTCGGCGACAGAGTAGGACCTCAACTCTGCCGAAGACCCTATTTTTATGGTCGCGACAGATGAGCAATTATCAATAGAAGCGGTGAAGGTCCCTTCTATTACGCCAGTGCTTGCGCTTCTACCGAGAGAGGATGAGGTGCGAATATCGACTTGAGCCTGCGCTGTAGCAAATGCAAATAGGACAAAAAAAACCAAAAAAAACTGACAAAATGCCATTTTTTTAAGCAGAGCGTTTGACTTGCGCATCCCTAATCCCACGTTTTTATAAATTAACCACTACAGTGGACGAACGGGGCAACTCCCGCCATCCCTCAGCCAGACATAACGAACCAGAACCAAATATCAAAAAATACTATGACCGCGCGATAGAAAAGCGCTGATCAACAGTTTGACTATCTCAAATTGAATCAAGAATCCATGATAGTGTTCGCAATCAACATCCTATTAATCACCATTGAAGGGAGGAGAGTGCGGGGTATCAACAAAGGCCAAACGAATCAAATGGATATTTTCACGCCAATATTAGATTACGCCTATGATTAGCGCAAGTTTAAAAAGTAGCCAAAACATAGGACTAATAGCAAAATAGCCCTATGTAAGTAGTAAAGTTGAATTAAATAACTGACGTCCTTTGATACACAGACAGATGGCGCACCAATAAAAACAGGTTTTATATGCAAAAAATTCTATTTTGTTGGGAGCTGGGAGAAGATTATGGGTATTTGGGAAAAGCGCTTGCATTAGCCCGGGCGTTTGCTGATGAGCCTGCCGAATTTTACGTAGCGTCAAAAGACCTGTCTGCTACTTGCCACCTGGATTGGCCCACCAACGTAAAATTCATTCAAGCTCCGATATGGCTCAGAAGCAACCCACAGGCGCTCAAGGCTTCATCTTTTGCCGAGATCTTACTTTATAAAGGATATGATTCTTATCCACATTTAAAACTGCTTACCGATGCCTGGTTAGCTATTTTCAACAGCATTTCCCCAGACGTTATCCTATTTGATTATTCCCCGACAGCATTACTTGCTGCAGCAGGTTTGCGCACGCCTAAAATAATCGTAAGCAATCCCTATCTCACGCCTGCACCAGGCACCTCTGCAATCAACCTTATTCCGTCAGCTTATTTTGACGCAGCAAAAGCAACCGAAATTCATCAATGGGTTATCAAGGTAATTAATTCTGTCAGGCAGGATTACGGAGTAGCGCCTATAACGACTATTGGGGATCTTTTTATAGCAGACGCAACTTTTTTATCAGGTTTCAGCGCAACCGATTATTTCAATACTTATCGCTCAAATCCCGTTTATTGTGGTTCAGCGTTAGGGGTTTCTATCGGCAACCAGGCTCCGGTGTGGAGACCCGGGTTATCGCAAAAGCTTTTAGCTTATTTAAAACATCGCGATTCACGTTCTGGTGCAATCTTAAAAATACTCGCCGCCATGCAGGCGAGAGCCCTGTGCTTTTATTCCGATTGCAAACCGGAAGATATTGAACAATTTTCCAATACTTCCATTGAAGTGAGCAATACTCCGCTTGATTTTGCAAAAGCCTATGACGAAGCGGCAACGATTATCTGCCACGGGGGTCAAGGGGTCGTTAATGAAGCCTTATATCGCGGAATACCGTTAATTTTAGCTCCAACACAAGCAGAACAATATTTTATTGCTGAAAAAATAAAAGCAATGGGCAATGGTATTGTTATCGGAAAAAACGATTCATATCAAGAAATCGAAAAAAAACTTTTTGACTTTTTTTCTAATTCAGCAATTTACGAAAAAGCGAGATTTTTGGCAGAAAAAAAATTCAATATAGACCCTCATCTTGTACGTCAACAAATTTGTAATTCAATTCATAGCTTCCTCAATAATTAAAATGTCCGATTGATTTGCGCTTCAATGGCCTTTTTTAACATTAAACGCTTGGCCTCATTCATCCCCCTCTGCCTATTTATACAGCCCTGATCATAGAATCCGGCATTTTTCGTCCGCTAAATTTTCGCGATACTGGTTTTGTTCAAAAAACCCCCTTGCAATTCACCTGACACTCCATATAATGATTGGTGTCATATGATACTCGAGAGCCAGCAATGAATACCAAACCGGTTTCAATTACAGACCTTAATTTGGTGGGTGGCAGCGTAATTAGTGCCGCTGATGCCCTTGGCCTTGCCCGGGAGCAGTTAGCTGAGACGATTGGAGTTTCTGTATCAACGGTGGCGCGCATGAGAAATGGCTCATCACCAGTGCCGGAACAGAAGCCATTTGAGATGTCCCTGTTACTGATCCGGGTCTATCGCTCACTTTTCTCGATCCTCGGCGGTAATAACGAGGCGATGAAACACTGGATGAATACCCCCAACTATCACTTGGGTGAAGAAGCCCCGGCTGAACTTATCCGTAAAGCCGATGGATTGACGCGGGTGCTCTGGTATCTCGATGCCATGCGCGGGCGCATTTAAACCACTGCTTATCTTATGACCTTGGGATTGTGATGAAGGACCTGGCTGGATTACTCACGCCGCATATCGTCGGCAGTTGCTGGCGTGTGGTGGAGACACAGGAAATAGCGGCGACCATGGCGATTACGCACTCAGCCGCTGAACAGAGCCGGCTCGAAGAGCTGTTGGATGGATCCAAACCCAAAATCCCGACGGACTGCAAGGGGCTCTCCTACTTACTGATGACGCCGTTCCGCTACCCACCGCTTCGCTATGGCTCACGCTTTGGCAGCACTTGGGAACGCGGTATTTTTTATGGTTCCTGCGAATTAAAAACTGCCTTTGCCGAAACCGCAGTATATTTTTGGCTGTTCCAGCAAGGCCCTGTAAACCCGGGACCACTGGAAAGCATTCGCGACCAACGCACCGCATTTTCGGTAAAACTGATCAGCCAAAAAGCGCTGGATTTACACAGCGATGCATTTATCTCCACACGTGACAATATCAATCGCCCCGATTCCTGGGAGCACACCCAACAACTCGGCAAACAGCTGCGTGAACTGGGAACAGAATTTATTATTTACCCCTCGTCACGACTCGCCGGTGGAAAAAATATTGCCGTGTTTTCGCCACTTGCGTTTGCGGAAAGAGAACCCGCTCAACAACAGCTTTGGCACGTGCGTTTCACCACCGATTCCTGCATCTTTGTGCGCGCAGGAATCAGCGATGGTTTTGAATTCCAACGCAGCGATTTTTCAGTGAATGGAAAAATTCCGCATCCAACACTGGCACTCGTTAATTAACTTACCGAAATACCCGTCCCGCCCATACTCCCAAACCAGCCGCTACGCTACCAAAGTGATCGCCATCGACAATTGCGATTTCATCGCCGAACAATGCACGGATCACGGTGCGGATCAGCGGTGATTTAGCGCTACCGCCAGTGATGTAAACAATTTGCGGCTGCACACCTGCTTGCTGTGTAGCCTCACGGATCAGCGCGGCAACTTTTTGCAGGAGTTGCGCGCTGACCGCGGCATAATCTTGTGCACTGCATTCCGGGGCCAGGTTTTGCTCGATAAAATCCAGCGGAAAACGATATTGCGCCTGTGTAGAGAGTGCGATTTTGCCCAACTCCGCCTCGCGGACTACCGCAAAATTATGCTTGTCGTTGCGCATGCTAATAAAGCGACCCAGCATCTCCGGTTCATAGGTTTCGCGCATTAATCGCTCCAGCAAAAAACCGGTTTTGGCATCGTAAAATTCGGTTTGCGAACCTATATC
>JAJQJO010000042.1 GCA_021323495.1 Cellvibrio sp.
TAACGGTTCCTGCGGCGGCGGTGGCAATAGCGAGATGATGCATTGCAATGGTCTTATTGGTTTCGGTACCACAACAGATTGCTTTAGTGGTAGTTGTGGTGGTGGCAATAATAGTAGCGTCAGCACTGCAAGTAGCATAGGCGTCAGCAGTAGCATACGGGCGTCCAGCAGCGTCGCTGTTGCCAGCAGCAGCGTTAACAATGGCGGCCAGTGCCAATGCAATTGGTACGGCACGTTTTATCCAAGCTGTGTAACTACCCAGACCGGCTGGGGTTGGGAAAACTCAAAGAGTTGTATCAGCAATACAACCTGTACCAGCCAGCCAGCAACTATGGGCGGTATCGTCTGTAACACTTCAAGTGCAGCGCGGACCTCGTCGAGTTCCAGCAGTTCATCCCGCCTGACCAGCTCTTCCAGCTCGAGCATTTCATCGCGCTTCAGTAGTTCATCCAGTGTCCGCAGTTCTTCAAGTAGTTCCACTGCTGGCGACCTGCTGGTATATGCAGTTAATGCCGGGAATTCATCGGCCGCTACGTTGGGTGGAGTGATTTATCAACCGGATCGCTTTGCTTCCGGTGGCACCACGCAAACGGTTAGCGATGCCATTGCCGGTGTAGCTGAAGATGCGCTGTTCCAGTCCGAGCGTTACGGTACTTATCGCTATGAGATTCCTGTGACCAGCGCGACCTATAGCATCGTGATGCACTTTGCCGAGCTCTACCACAATGCAGCGGGCGCTCGCTCGTTTAACGTGAGCGTCGAGGGGCAAGCTGTACTGTCCAATTTTGATCTGTTCAGTGTGGCCGGTCATGACAGCGCGTACGAACATCGCGTTAACAATTTCGCTGTCACCGATGGGAAGCTGACAATTGACCTGACCTCTCTGGTCGATAATGCCACCATCAGTGGCTTCGCAATCTATTCCAGTGATGGTGGGACCTTCACCGGATCAACCGAGCCTGAGTGTACCGATGCGGAGCGCCAGACACCGGTTGCGATTGATTACAACCGGGCGGTGACCCGCCAGGAACAAAAGAATCCACCCTCTGGCGCGTTTGGTTACGCAATCGAACACGCAACCCAGACTTTGCCTAACCACACCATTTATCGCCCGGACCTGAGTCGTGCCAATAATATTCCGATCGTTGCATGGGGCAATGGTGCTTGCTCGAATGTAGGCACAGAGCAGGCGGATTTCCTGTTGCAAATCGCTTCCAATGGATATTTGGTGATTGCGAACGGTGGGCCATTTGGTTCCGGCTCGAATGACCAACACGAAACGGAATTGGTTAAAGCGATTGATTGGGCGGTTAAAGAAAACAGCCGTAAGTGCAGCCCGTATTATGGAAAGCTCAATGTTGAAAAAGTCGCAACTATGGGTTGGTCATGTGGTGGTGGAATGGCGCACTTCGCTGCGGCAGATCCGCGTGTGGATACCGCAGTCGCCCTGAACAGCGGGCTCGGCATTTACGGTGACCGGTTCAGCTACTATCCACGGTTCCATTCGCCGATTGCCATTTTTAATGGGGACTCGCGCGATGTTGCCTACAATCCCGGATTACAGGAATACAGCGAAGTGAATAATGTCCCGGTGTATCACGCCAACTATCCAATCGGTCACGGCGACGCCTATTTCCAGGATAACGGCGGTGAGTTCGGGATAGTGGCGGTCGGTTGGCTGAACTGGATGTTGAAAGACGATCTGACCGGTTCAGGCAAGGGCATGTTCATTGGCGAAAATTGCCGGTTATGCCGATCCCCCTGGGTGAGCAAACATAAGGGTTTTTAATTCAGGTCAGGGCTCGATAAATCAAAGAGGAAAACCCGCAAAGGTTTTCCTCTTTTTGTGCACGAAAATAAGCAGGGATTATTTTAAATCATCAAGATATTTTTCCGCGTCCAGCGCCGCCATACAGCCAGAACCTGAAGAGGTAATCGCCTGGCGATAAATATGGTCAGCAACATCGCCTGCGGCAAATACACCTTCAATGCTGGTTTGGGTAGCGTTGCCTTCCAAACCACTTTTTACTTTGATGTAACCATCTTTCATGGTCAGTTGGCCTTCAAAAATATCGGTGTTGGGCTTGTGGCCAATGGCGATAAATACACCGGCAACATCAATCTCCTGGGTCTTGCCATCTTGCGTGCTTTTTAAACGCAAGCCGGTTACACCTGAGTCATTGCCCAACACTTCGTCCAACTGGTGGTTCCAAATTACTTTGATATTGCCATTGGCCACTTTGGCCATCAGTTTGTCTTGTAAAATCTTTTCTGATTTCAACTTGTCGCGACGATGGATCAACGTGACTTCGCTGGCAATGTTGGATAAATAAAGCGCTTCTTCAACCGCAGTATTACCACCGCCCACTACCGCAACTTTTTGGTCGCGATAAAAGAAACCATCGCAAGTTGCACAGGCGCTAACACCCTTACCCATAAACGCTTCTTCCGACGGCAGGCCCAAATATTGGGCAGAAGCCCCGGTTGAAATAATCAGCGCATCGCAAGTATAAGTATTGGAGCCAATCAATTTGAACGGGCGCTCGGTCAATACGGTTTCATGGATATGGTCAAATATAATTTGGGTATCAAAACGCTCGGCATGTTCTTGCATTTGCACCATTAAATCCGGACCTTGAAGGTCATGTACGCCACCGGGCCAGTTTTCCACTTCAGTGGTGGTGGTTAATTGACCGCCTTGTTGCATGCCGGTAATCACTACCGGTTTGAGATTGGCGCGCGCGGCATAAATAGCAGCGGTATAGCCAGCCGGGCCGGAGCCGAGAATAATCAGGCGATGGTGTTGTACGTCACTCATAGGAGATCCTTGAACTTGATGCAGTAGATAGGGATAACGAGGTGTTGCTAATGTGGGGGCATGATAGGCGAATCACAATCGCCGTGCAAAATTGTATGGTTCAATGCGCGGCATTGGGTTTGGCTATGTGGCTTTTTATTGAACGGTTTAGCCCAATTTGGCACCCAGGGTGGACAGACGCGTGCTCCACTCCTGAGCGCTATGCACTTTGAGCAATTGTTCAAAAGCGGTGGGTGATAAGGGTTTGGAGAAGAGATAGCCCTGTAATAAATCGGCTCCGTAATCCCGGCAGATGCGCGCCTGCTCGCTGGTTTCCACACCTTCGACCACCACGGTTAAATCCAGGCTTTTGGCAAAGATAATCATTGCGCGCAATATCCGGCAATCGGCGAGGTTGTCGGGCACACCCTGGACAAATTTACGGTCGATCTTAAGCGTACGTGCAGGTAATTCTTTCAGGTAGGCCATGGATGAATAGCCGGTACCAAAATCATCTACTGCAATCTCAACACCATAAGCCTGGATTTTTTTCAGGCTTTGTGCAGTGCGCTCCAGGTTTTCGATTAACACTGATTCGGTGATTTCCAAACTGACGCAGTGGCCGGGTACACCGGTCGTGAGAAGGTCATCGATAATGCCTTGGTATAAATCTTCATCTGTAAGTAATTGGGCGCAGACATTGAATTTCATATTGAAATTATTATCGACCAAACCCTGCGCGCGCCAATTGGCTAATTGGTGGCAGGCATTGAACCGGCTGCGCGAATCTATTTCGCTAATCAGGCCGATTTCCTCTGCAAGGGTAATGAACTCACTTGGTGGCAAAATGCCGCGCTCGGGATGATCCCAGCGGATCAAACCTTCAGCGCCGCAAATTTCAAATGTTTGTGCATCGACAATAGGTTGATAAAACAAAATAAAATGATCGGTGGGAATTAATGCGCGCAATTCTTTTTCCATACGCAAGCGCTCTTGCATTTGCGCTTGCATCGTCGAGGAAAAAAATTGGAAATTGTTGCGGCCATCCTGCTTGGCACGGTACATGGCCATATCCGCCGCTTTAAGCAGGTCACTGGCGTTTTCACCGGCGTCCGGGTAGGTCGCGATACCAATACTGGTGGAAATAGAATTTTCGCTATTACCGAGCATAATCGGGCGGCGCAAATCTTCAAGAATTCGCTGGGAGAGCTGGCTGATGGCTTCCTGCGTATCAAAATTATGTGCCAGGACCGCAAATTCGTCACCACCTAAGCGACAGACGATGTCGCCAGCGCGAACGACGTGAACCAAACGCCGGGCTATTTCTTTTAATACCTGGTCGCCAATCACATGGCCCATGCCGTCATTAATAAATTTAAAATTATCGAGGTCGAGGAATAGTAATGCGAGCTGTTCATTGTGACGTTTTGCACGCTGGATAGCAGCGCGCAAGCTCTCATCAAAATAATAGCGATTGGCGAGGCCGGTGAGCGAATCATTTTCTGCCAGCGCGCGCAAACGCTGGTGACTTTCCTGCAGCTGCCGCTCCAGTAAATGACGCGCGCGCGCGTGAGTGATGGCCCGGGTCAAATGCTTGTGGGCAATTTCGGATTTGAATAATACGTCCTGGGCGCCCGCTTCAATAAATTTGCGCTCAAGGTCATCATCGGCGCTGGCGCCAGTGAGAATAATAATGGCTGCGTGGTGAACCGGGTGTTTAGCAAGGATCTGCAATACTTCCATGCCATCGATGTCGGGCAAGCGATAGTCGAGCAGCACTGCATCAAAGTCATTGCTATCAAATTGAGCCAGGCCTTCACTTGCAGAACAGGCTTGGGCAATAGTGATATCCCATTCCGTTTTTTTAAATGTACGAATAATCGCCTGTCGGTCAAGCTCGTTGTCATCAATAAGCAATAGCTTCATGCAGGATACCCCTCCGCGGTAATGTATTGTTCAATGCACTATTATTTTTCGTTAATCGGTAATTCAATCACTCGCCAATAATGATCGAGCAGGCTAATGACTTGCATAAAATCGCTATCCATTCGCTGTTTTAGAAGATAACCGGCCACGTGTTCGCGGTAGGCGGCGATGATATCTTCGTCCGACTTGGAGGTCGTTAGTACAAACACTACGGCGTGGGTCAACTCCGGGTCAGCGCGCAGTGCTTCCAGAAACTCCAGGCCGTTCATCCGCGGCATATTGATGTCCAACAAGATAATGTAAGGATGGGGAACTTCGCCATTACGCAATATTTCGAGCGCCTCCAAGCCATCTTTGGCGCGGTAGAGCGGGTTGAGTAATTTCAATTTGTGCAGTGCCCGCCTGAGCGCGGTTGCATCGATATCGTCGTCGTCAATAATTAATAAGCTTACGGTTTTAAATTCCTTATTACCGGTGGGATGAATTTTATCTATCATGTTGTTGTTTCCTTTTGATAGCCTGTGGCCAAGTGAATATAAAACAGGAGCCCCGTCCTTCTGATTGAACGGCGATAGTGCCGCCATAGGTCTCGACAAGTTTTTTAATCAGTGCGAGACCCATTCCGCTACCTTCCAATTCGTCGCGCGGCTTCAGGGTTTGGAACATGCCAAATACCCGTTCCTGGAATTTGGCGGGGATCCCAGGGCCGTCATCGCACACCCGGAATTCGTAAAAATCATTGTCGAGCCGCTTGCCCTCCAGGCGAATAACGCCTTGCTCCAGATCATGATGTTTGATCGCATTGGAAAACAAATTGCGCAGGATTTGTTCGAAGGGAGTGCTCAGGCTATCGAAGACGGGCAGGTTAGGCCCCAGCTCCAGACGGATGCCCGGTTTTGTATTCTGGATTTCAAATAATTCGGTTGCCATGTGTTGCAGGTCAATGCGGGTAATATTGCCATCGGTTTTTCCGGCGCGATAAAAAATTAACAGGTCATCAAGCAATTTTTCCATGCGCTGAATACGGTTGCGCAACATCCTGGTATGTTTATCGACTTCTGAAAATTCTTTTGCTTCAAGGTCTTCATCAATCCAGCTGGATAATTGCGCAATGCCGCGCAGGGGCGATTTCAGGTCATGGGAGGCAACATAAGCAAAGGTTTCCAGTTCTTTATTGGTTTGCGCGAGCCGCGTGTTGGTTTTTTCCAGATCCTCTTGATGCTGGATCAACAGTTGTGCGGATTTATTTCGCTCATCGATACTATTGGCAAAAATTTTGAGGGTTTTGGCCATGTCGCCAATTTCGTAGGGATGATCAGAAAAGGGAATTTCGATGTGCGTGTTACCCTGTGCAATGGTCAGCATAGCCTGGCGGATTTGTTGCAGTTGCCAGCTAAGGCTGCGGGTAATTAACGCGGCCACCAGGATGCCAACGAGTAAGAAACCGGCGATCACCACCAGCATCAAGTTGGCGGCATGGTGTTTGGTAAGCACGGCTTGTTCATTTAGCAGGCGCATTTGTTCTTGCGCTGCGACAATCATCTGGTCACATAATCCTTCCAGGGTAACGGTAGTATTCTGGATCTGGTTCAAGGCGATATCCCGATATCCCTCTATGTCGCCCGCTTCCAATTGTCCGTAGATATTGCGGATAATAATTTTCCAATCGCTAAAAAGATTTTTAAATCGGGCTAGATCGCCTTGTGCCAGATGTTCGCGTTCAATGATCGCGAGTTCGTCAGCGATTTTCCCATCGATTTCTGCCAAGACGGCGGGAATATTCTTTGTATCCGCGAGGTCCGGGTTGATTGCAACATCTTTAACAATGCGGTTCAGAATTCCGAGATCATTTTTAATCCGCAGCGAGGCATTGCTGGCTTGTAGCGGCCCGGCGTAAAGTTTCTGTGAAATACTTGCCACATTATTGATCTGCAGCAGACCGATCGAACCTATACCGATAAATAACAAACTCATAAAAATAAAACCGGTTACCAATCGACTAAAAAAGTTTAATCGATTAAATGCCTCGATAGCAGCTTCATAGCGAAGGATAAAAATACCCAGGGAAAAGGTAATCAGGCTCACCGCAGTTTGCGGTGACATTTTTATTCCCATCCAGATAAAGCTGGGGAATAGTCCAAATTCCTGGCTGAGTAATGTAGAAATGGCAGTAAAAAAAATCAATAAACTCATCAAGGTCGCGATTATGCTGCGCGTACCCTCCGGATATATCCCAAACAATAAGGTGATGGACGCTAATAAAAATGCTGCGCTACTGACCGGAGACATAGGTTGGGTATGTACAGGCGGTTCGGCGAGTAAAACGATAAACCAATTAGTAGTATCAAGCGGAATGCCAGCAATCAAGTCGAGCAATGTAAGTGTTCCGATTGCTAACAGGATGAAACAACATGCAAATAAAACGGTGCGCATGGCGCATAGGATTGCGTATAAGCCCAACCCGCACGCGATAACTCCTATCGCCGTGTTATAGGTCATGAGCGTTATGAATGGATAGATTGCTGACATCGTGTGCGGTGCGTGCCAGGTGATCAGCACAACTGTGCCCAGCACGAGTAAGAAGCCTGAAATCAACATCGGCGGTAAAGGATAGCGGTGACCAAAAAAAATAAATCTAAACATGTCTCGTTAAATCCATATCCCCTGAGAATAATTTCCCCCAACCTTGTAACATTTGGTGTTGGTTACACAGGGGAACATTTGCAAACCTGAGTGTAGATGAGCAATTGATAAACACTCATCCTGTGAAGCAAATAATTAGTAACTTGCATTAGTTATAATGGAGTGGAATATCAAGAAGTGGAGGAAGCGATGGCGAATGGTGTGCAGTCACCTTGTGTGCGAAATTGTTGTTTAAATGATTCCGATATTTGCGTGGGTTGTTTTCGCAGTCTGGTGGAAATCACCCGTTGGAGCTTGATTAATGACGATGCAAAAATGCAGATCCTTGCGCAGGTGGCAATACGTAAAGCGCAACAGTACGCTGCTCTCGATGACCTGGGTGACAGTAATAAAGTAGCTGGCACTTGACATCACCTTCGTTTATCCTGCTTCCAATAAAAGCGACGGCAATTTTGTTATACGATTTTCCGTTATTAGAACTAGACTTGCTTTAAATACCTGACTTTGTTGATGAGAATCCATATCGTTAACAGATCGACAACAATAACAAAATGTTCGACACCTTGGATGCTAATGTTCAAGACCCAGGACCAAACACAGCAGTAGAACGCCCATGCAGTCTTTTTCAGCATCGCTCAAACTCTGGCTCAGCATGCAATGCCAAATGCTCGGTGGCGTCAATGCCGCTATGCTGGTGCAAACTCCTTTTGGGGCGCCCCCCAACATTCTCGCAAAATGGCCAACGGCCGAGGCAAACACTGCCGCCCTGCGCGACGCGCTCAAGCAGGTGAAGGATAAAGGGCGGTTACATTTGGCAGCGGACGGCGAGGGCTATTATGTGCTCGGCCAGCCATTGGTGATTGAAGATGAGCCTTGGGGTGTGCTCCTGTTGCGCTTGCAGCTAAAAGACAAAAAAGAATTACCTTCAGTATTAAAACATCTCAAGCTGGGCCAGTACTGGTTGCAGTTTTTATTACTGCAGGCAGAGGGGCCTGTACAAACCGACGTTGCTCCGGTCCTGGAAAAAAACGCTGCCAGTGCGGTGCTGTTACAACTCAATGCGAGCTTGCTTAAAGAAAATTCGTTGCAGGAAACGGCAATTAGCCTGGTAAATCTACTGGCTGGATTCATGCAAGCGACCCGTGTAAGCCTGGGTTTGTTACGTGCGACCAATATTGAGTTGGAAGCGATTTCCTTTTCCGCTAGTTTTGACAAGCGCACCCAGGCGATGCAGGCAATCAATGAAGCCATGGCTGAAGCCGTGGAGCAGGGCACCGGGATTGATTTTTCAGCTGCCGAACTTGCCGGTCCCGGGCCAAATCCAGACGCGGGCTCCGGGGCGGACACAGAAGCCCCGACACCGGTAATAATCAAGCGCGCGCATCAGCAATTGCAGCAACAACAGCAATTGCAATCGGTGCATAGTTTATTGGTGCGCAATGGCGAGACGCTTGTCGGCGTGTTGGTCGTTGAATTGGATAAACAATTGGTGCTCTCTACTGACCAGCGCAATTTTTTACAGCAAGCATTGCATTTTGCCGGTGCTATCCTCGCCTTGCACCAACAAGTCAGCGCCAGTGTCTGGCAAGGGCTGAAGCGGCGGACAGCGCGACGTCTCGAGCGTTGGTTTGGCGAGGAATCCTGGCGCGGCAAAATGATCGCGATCCTGTCATTGATTTTTATAGTCGCGCTGTTCGTACCGCTTGAATACCGCATTGCAGCCGATGCCACCATCCAAACCACAGAAAAATATCTGGTGGTCTCACCGCACGATGGCTATTTAGGAAAAATCAGTGTGCGTCCAGGTGAGAGCGTGAAAAAAGGCGCATTGCTGGCGCAATTAAATGACGAAGATTTACGTCTGGAACGACGCAAGCTGGCGAGCCAGGTGCAGCAGTATCGCCAGGCTTACGATACTGCGCTGGCCAATTCCAGCCGTGTTGACGCCGCCATTGCCAGTGCACAAATGGATCAGGCCAGTATTCAATTGAGTCTCGTGGACCAGCAATTGGAACGCACACAATTGAATTCGCCGCTGGATGGTATTGTTGTCTCGGATGATATTTCGCAGACCCAGGGTGCTCCGGTAAAACAGGGCGATGTATTATTTGAAATTGCAGCGGCCCAGGGGTTTTTGGTGCAGCTGTTTGTCGATGAGCGGGATATAGCGGCAATCGCTTCTGGCCAGGAAGGGCAGGTGAAGTTTTCCAGTTTGCCAGAGGATATTTTTGCAGTGCGGGTTAAAACCATTACACCGATCAGCGAAGTGCGTGAAGGACGTAATTATTTTCGGGTGGATGCTGAATTGATCCGTGAGCAGGCTTCGTTGCGCCCCGGCATGACCGGCACTGGCAAGTTGATCGCCGGGCGGCGCGCGCTGGGTTGGATCTGGTTTCATGACCTGTGGCATTGGCTGCGGTTGAAGCTCTGGTGATCCGACAATGACTGATCCCCAATCAAACGATAACAGCCCGGTCTGGCAGCGCCTTGAATCCCTGCGCCCGTCGCTACCGCGCCATATCCACATCCAGCGACGCGATTACAACAACGAGCGTTGGTATATCTTGCAAGATAAAAGCAATGGTCGCTTTCATCGCCTGACACCTTCTGCCTGGCGGTTGATTAGCGCTATGGACGGACGCAATTCCCTGGTCCAGATTTTGGCCGCTGCGGGCCATGCTGAATATTATGAATCCGTCGATGAAATTCCGACACGCGACGATTTAATCCATTTACTGCAATATTTGCATGTCGCCGATTTGTTAGTGTGCGACCTGCCGCCGAATACCCAGGAATTATTTGCGCGGCGTGAACAAAAAAAACAACAGCGCTGGCTGCGGTTGTTGATGAATCCACTTACCTGGAACATTCCGCTCGGAAATCCTGATCACTTGCTTGATAAATTAATGCCGCTTGCGCGCTTACTCGCATCGCGCGGTATGGGAATTATCTGGTTATTGGTTGTAGGTTATGCGCTGTTGCAAGCGGGCAACCATTGGGCGCAGCTCACACAAGGGCATTTAGACCGCGTACTCGCGCCGGCAAATTTATTTTTGCTCTGGCTAACCTATCCCTGTTTTAAAGTGTTGCATGAATTGGGGCATGGTTTGTTCACCAAAGTGTGGGGTGGGCAGGTTAATGAATGTGGCGTTGTGTTTGTTGTAGGCACTCCGTTGCCCTATGTGGATGCCAGCGCGGCAACAGGTTTCCAATCCAAACGCCAGCGTTTGATGGTTGGCGCAGCGGGAATGGCAGTGGAGCTGTTTTTAGCAGCGCTGGCGCTGTTGTTATGGCTGCAATTGCCGAATGGTTTCCTGCGCGATTTTCTCTACAACATCATTATTATCGGCGGTGTTTCCACGTTGTTTTTCAATGGCAATCCGTTAATGCGTTTTGATGGTTATCATTTGCTCACCGACGCATTCGATTTACCTAACCTCGCGACCCGCGCTAACCAACAATTCAGTTATTTGTTGCGCCGTTATGCCTACGGAGTCAGCGGTATTTTTTCACCGGCAGTCAACGAACGTGAAGCCGTACTACTTACCGGGTACAGTGTCGCGGCATTTGCTTATCGTGTATTCATGTTGTTTTTTATAATTCTGCTGGTGGCGAACTATTTCCCGACCCTGGGCCTGGTAATCGGTTGCTGGCTGTTGTTTTTCCAATTGTTGTGGCCGGCGATTAAAGCACTGGATTATTTGGTACGCGATAACCAATTAGCCCCTACCCGCGCCCGCGCATTGGGAGTTACTACGGCAAGCGCGGTGGTGGTGATGTTGGTATTAGTGGCTGTGCCTATGCCAATGTCCACCTCTGCCGAAGCTGTGCTCTGGTTGCCGGACGAAGCGCGGGTAAAGGTGGAGTCCAGCGGTGAAGTAATGCAAGTGCTGGTTGCAGATGGCGAGCAAGTGGAGCAGGGCCAGGAGTTGGTGCGCATGCACAATCCGGTGCTGGTGGCGAATTTGCAGGCGGAGCAAGCGCATCTGCGTGAGTACGAAGCGCGCTACCAACAAGCCTGGGTTGAAGATCGCGCGCAGGCGCAATTGTTTGAGCAGGACATCAATGCCATCAAGGCAGCAATTGAATTGCTGCAAACACGCGTGGTGAATTTAGTGGTGCGCAGTCCTTCCAGCGGCATTTTCCGCATTACTCGCCAGCATTATTTGCCGGGTAGTTTTTTACGGCAGGGCGATGAATTGGCACTGATCGAAAAACCTGAACAGGTGCGCATCCGCGCTGCGCTGTTACAGGATGAGGTGGGTCTGGTCCGGCAGGCGACTGAGGAAGTGAGTATCAAATTTGCCAGTAATCCGCTGCGCACGATTGTTGCACAAGTGGTGCAGGATATCCCCATTGCCACTCAGGAGTTGCCCAGCCAGGTCCTGGGTGCCCAAGGCGGGGGGCGGCTGGCAGTAGACGCGAGCCAACCAACCGGTACACGGGTAACCGAAAAAGTATTTTTACTGGATTTGGCCCTGATCGATTTTGTCCAGGCGGGTCATTATGGTGAGCGCGCCTATGTGAAGTTCCAGCACCCGCCCGTACCTTTGGCGACCCAGTGGTACCGCAGCCTCCAGCAACTTTTTATTCGTCATTTTTCGTAATCGGTTTTTTGTTCTATAGTAATAAGCGATTTGTTTTTTTATAACGGACGTATCATGCATAAATTTTCCGGTTTTTCACTGTTGATTGCCTTGTACGGCAGTGAAGTTGTTGCGCAAACCCAAGAGCCTGCGCAACTTAATTGCCGCATCGAGCCTTCCGTTGTAGTTGAAATGAGTAGCGCGGTTGAAGGTGTTATCAGCGAAGTATTGGTTGATAAAAATGATGAGGTAAAAAAAGGTGATGTGCTCGCGCGTTTGGATGCTGGCCTGGAAGCGGCCACAGCGGAATTGCGCCGGGTGCAAGCAGAGCTGACCAGCGATGTGCAGGCGCAACAACTGTCCCTGGATTTCAGCAACCGTGCCCTTGCTCGGGTAAAAGACCTGTACGAGAAAAAAGCCGCCTCTTTTTCCGAGTTTGACAAGCTTAAAACCGAACAGGCGATAGCCCAGCAGCAACTACAACAGGCGCAGGATCGCAAACGCCAGGCGGAGTTGGAGCATAAGCGCGCACTTGCAGATTTACAGCGGCGTACGCTGGTTAGCCCTATCGATGGTGTCGTTGTTGAGCGCATGAAAGAGCCGGGTGAACACATCGATTTTGAACCGGTCCTCAGGTTGGCGCAGTTGGATCCGTTGCGGGTGGAGGTGTTTGCCCCGGCGAGCCTCTACGGAAAGATTAAGGCCGGTATGAAGGCGAGTGTAGTGCCTGAGCTGGGCATAGGTGATCGGAGTTATTCCGCAGAAGTGACCCTTGTCGACCAGGTAATCGACGGGCCGAGCAATACCTTTGGAATTCGCCTTTCGTTTCCCAACCCGAACAATCGTTTGCCCAGTGGCTTGAAGTGCAGGGTGAGTTTTGATGGGGTCAATTTGAATTTGCTGGACACGCGCAACCTGCCTTAGGTGCTTCCCAAGACGGGGATTATTTTTCTATCAGCTGCAATTTTGTAGAAAAATGTGCCAAAATACTTTCAGGACGTTTTTTGAGCAATTCGATTGTAACTGTGATCTGACTGATTATAGGTGCGGCTCACAGATAATTAATAATACTAATAATAGATGAACACGATTTTGGGATGCCTGGTGATAACGCCATTGTTCACCGAAGAGTTGCCCCGGACCAGATTTTTGCAAAAGTAATACCGCCAGGGTTTGGCGGATGCGCATAAATCCCAAGGATGCATTGGTAGTCACCAGTCCTTAAACCCAAACGAAACTTGATAGTCATGTCAAAACCACCGCGCCATCGCCGCCCACTAATCGAGGCTCTTGAGCCGAGGTTACTTTTTTCCGCTACTGCGGACATTGCCGTTTTTGATGACGGGGCTTCCGATGGCCAATATTTGGCGCAAGCGGCTGAGCAGGTAGATCTGGTCAGTATCTATATGCCGTCCGAATCCCTGGCGATGAATGACCAGGTGAGCGATGTAGAACCGCAAGCCGATCTCCCTCTGAATGAAAACCCGAACATCACGGCCGTGGTCTTTGTCGATACGGCAGTCGATGGCTATGAAACCCTGGTTGAGGATATTCGTGCACGCGTTGATGCTGATTCAGTCGCGATTGTTTATTTGGATCCGTTAAAAAACGGAGTAGATCAAATTACCACTGCACTGAGCCAATATGCCGGGTTGAGCGCACTTCACATCATTTCCCACGGTTCGGCAGGCACCCTGGAACTGGGTAGTTCGCGCCTCAATGCGAATAACATTGCCCAGTATGAGGAGAGTTTGGTCGCGTGGAGAAGCGCCCTGAATGGCGACGCTGATATTTTGTTGTATGGCTGCGATCTGGCTATTGATGTTGCCGGACAACAGCTGGTGGAAAAAATTGCGGCGTTTACCCAGGCAGATGTTGCTGCCAGCGATGACTTCACCGGGCATCAGTCATTGCAAGGCGACTGGGATCTGGAGTTTGAAGTCGGGGATATTGCCAGTACCGGTTTGATCAGTGCGGAGGCACAGGAAGCCTGGGTTTCGGTATTAGCGACTACCCATTACGTCAATATCCAG
>JAJQJO010000043.1 GCA_021323495.1 Cellvibrio sp.
TACTGTTAGCTATAACGGTTCTACTTTCCGCGCGAAGTATGACAACCCAGGCTACGATCCATTGGTCAGCACCTGGTACTGGGAGCCAACCAGTAGTTGCAACGGCACTGGCACCAGTTCAAGCGTGTCATCGACAACTAATCCAGGCACCGGTTTTGGGGCTGTGGTGAGCGAAGCGCAATTTAATCAAATGTTCCCGGGACGTAATCCTTTCTACACTTACGCCGGTTTAGTCGCTGCTACCCGAACCTATCCAACGTTTGCAGGTACTGGTGATATCCAACTGAAAAAACGTGAAGCTGCAGCAGCACTTGCCAACTTCTCCCACGAAACCGGAAGTTTTGTACACGTCACTGAAATTGCGCGCGGATTGTATTGCAGTGATTGGGGAAATTTAGCGACCTGCCCATGTGAGCCTGGCAAGCAATATTACGGTCGTGGTCCTATCCAGTTGAGCCACAACGGTAACTATTGTGCCGCTGGCGCTGCTTTGGGCCTGGATCTGCGTCGTAATCCCGAGATTGTTGAGCAGAATGCGACAGTAGCCTGGCAAACGGCGCTTTGGTTCTGGATGACCCAGAGCGGTTCAGGATATCGTCCGGCGCACGATAACATTGTTAACAACTATGGCTTCGGTGAAACCATCCGCACTATCAACGGTGCCATCGAGTGCAATGGTGGAAATCCTGCACAGGTGCAAAGTCGTATTAACGAGTTCAACCGTATCCTGCAAATTATTGGCGGAACCGCGGGTAATAATCTGGGTTGTTAATCTGATTAGGCAATAAAAAACGCCGCATTTTTTGCGGCGTTTTTTTATTTTGTCGATAAAATAAATTAGTGAAGAACAATATTGTAAATCCCTTGTTTGTGCTGCTTTATTTGTTTTTTTGAATCATCAATTAGTTTGATTCCTGAAAGCATGCCGTCATACCGTCTTGACTTGAGTTGCCCCTTGGCATGGGCTAGGCTAAGTGTTTCCTTTCTTTGCATAGGAGCCTGTGTGCCTTATTCCCGCCATCAATTACGTTTTTATCTTTTGTGCATTTTAGTGCTTATTCCCGCGCGAGTATTTGCCCATGCCGAACATGATAAAGAACGCTACGTTGCCGTAGATGGTCTCGACCAGGGCCGCTGTGACCAAAAGGAATCGCCGTGCAAAACCATCGCTTATGCAGCAAAACAGGCAGGCAAAGGCGATAAGATTTTATTGGCCGAAGGGCGCTATGACATCACTGATGTTGATTCTATTTTTTATCTAGCCAGCAGCGCTGTACCAGTCACTGGTGGATATCAAAAAGGTAGCTATAAACCTGCGGCGCCAATCGGCAACACCATTCTGGTTGGTGTGCCGCCTGAATTTTCGCAAGGCCTTGCAGAGAAAGGATTTACCGTTATTACCGATACCAAAGGCCTTAATCGTGAGCAGCAACAATATCTGGATGCCAAGCAAACACAGCTGGAGGCTATGGGCCAGGTGCAGGCCGCAGTGCCTTGTGTTGCAGGCGCGGCAAGTGAATTTAGTTGCAATAACCTTGACCTGCTTGCGCATGTACCACTCGCAAATTTGGGCAATCACAATTCACACGGTAATGATATCTGGGGGCATTTTGATCTCAATGACAACCGGGAATACGCGCTGGTGGGTTTAACTAATGGTGTGAGTATTGTGGAGGTGACTGATCCGGTTAATCCGCGCGTGGTGAGTTTTATTGCCAGCCAAAATACCACCTGGCGCGATTTAAAAACTTATCAATATTTTGATGAAATTCGTCGCCGCTGGATGAGTTATGCATACGTTACTGCCGATGCTGCATCCGTCGGCACAATGATTCTGGATTTGAACCAGCTGCCCAATAAAGTAATGCAGGTTTCCAGCGAAACCACCGATACCAGTGCGCATAATATATATATCAGCAATGTGGATTACTCCACTGGTGTTGCTTTAACCAATCGCACCGCTTATATGCACGTTGCCGGCAGTGATAAGCAGGGCGGTGCGTTTAATAGCTATTCGCTGGCTAATCCTACCAATCCCACCCCTGTTTATAAAAATGCGGCTAATTCACGCAGCTGGTACAGTCATGATGTGTCATCGCTGTGGATTACCGATGCGCGCCGCGAACAATGTGTCGATAAAAATAATGACTGCGATCTAATGCTCGATTACAACGAAAATGAAATTTTGTTATGGGATAAAACCGATAGCATGAAGCCGTTTACGTTAGCGCGCAGCACTTATCAATATGTATCTTATGTACATTCCGGTTGGTGGACCGAGGACCGGCAATTTATTTCGGTACACGATGAACTGGATGAGCAGCGCTACAATTTAAATACGCGTGTACGTTTTTTTGCAATTAATAATTTGCGCGCACCGGAATTAGCTGGTGAATATATAGGGCCGACACCTGCGATTGATCACAATGGCTATACACGCGGTAATCGGTACTATATTTCCAATTATGAACGCGGCCTGGTGGTGCTGGATATTTCCGATCCGCGCAATCCGGTTGAAGCAGGATTTTTTGATACATATCCGCTCGCCAATTCGGCTTCATTTAATGGTGCCTGGGGCACTTATCCCTTTTTGCCGAGCGGTAATATTTTGGTAAATGATATCAACAGCGGGTTGTACGTAATTCGCGATAACACTGCCAAGGTGCAGGGCAGCGTGAAGTTTTCCGAAGCCCGCGTAACAGTGAAAGAAGGTGAGATATTACGCTTGTACCTGCAACGGATTGGTAACAATTCGGGCGCAGTGGAAGTATTTTTTGAAACCCAGGCCGGGAATGCAACCGCGGCAGATTTTACTGCCATCACTGGCAATATTAGCTGGCTCGATGGCGATAGCAGTGAAAAAATAATCGAAATTCCGATTGTGGCCGATGGTACAGGCAATGAATTTACCGAAACTTTTTTTGTACGTCTTTATAATCCGCGCAATGGACTTGTGTTGGCATCACCCAGCCTCGCGGTGGTAGATATTGCCGATAAACCTGATGACCCGGTGGTGATAAGTTCATCGTCAATTGCATCATCAGCTGATAGCGTTAGCTCAGCTCATGCTGGAGCTGCAAAAAAATCGGGCAGCGGTGGTTCTGTGCCGCTCATGCTGATGATTGTGCTCGGGCTACTGATAATCGCTAAACAAAAAATCGCGGTGAAAAAATATGGCAGTAGAGATCGAGCGTAAATTTTTAGTCGTGGGTGATGGCTGGCGTGCTGCATCCCCGGTGTTTTATTCGCAGGGTTATTTGAATCGGGACAAAGCGCGCACTGTACGGGTACGCGTTGCCGGTGAGGAGGCCTTCCTGACCATCAAAGGAGTTTCAGTTGGGGCGAGCCGTGCGGAATTTGAATACCCGATCCCGCCGTGGGATGCGCGCGAATTGTTAAGACTATGCGAGCAACCGTTGATTGAGAAAAATCGCCGCAAAATCCTCCATCAAGGATTTGTATGGGAAGTGGATGAGTTCCTCGGAGAAAATCGGGGGCTGGTGGTGGCGGAAATAGAATTACCTACGGAGGATACGTTCTTCACCCGGCCGGATTGGGTCGGAGAAGAGGTAACGAATGATGCGCGCTACTTTAACTCCAATCTTTCGCATACACCCTTTGCTTCTTGGAAATAGCTATTGACTATTAGATTTATCAAGTCAATTTCCTGTGCTAATCATTATCGCTCGCTTAGGATGACTACATAGGCTGAGATCGACAAGCTGATCAGCCACTCCAATAGCAGCGAGGGATTTAATCATGGCAAAGACAGCAACATTCGCAGCAGTGCACTTTACCGTCGCCTTTTCGGTGGGCTACGCATTAACCGGTAGCGTTGTTATCGGCGGCACTATGGCGCTGGTGGAGCCCGCGATTAATACAGTCGCTTTCTATTTCCATGAAATGGGTTGGAAAAGGTTTGAAGAGAATAAAGCGGTATTACAGGAGGCATTGGCAAACAGCGTTTAGCGGGTAGTCCACTTCAGGCATAAAAAACGGCCAGTACTGGCCGTTTTTTATGGGGCATCAGGTATTTTGGCTATCATCATTTTCCGTGGTTTGTTCGTCGCGTTCTTCGCTGCGTCTTTTGATCATGCGACCAAAAAACAAACCCGCTTCAAACAGCATCCACATGGGAATTGCAAGCATCGCCTGGGAGAAAACATCCGGTGGAGTTAACAACATGCCGACAACGAAGCAGGCAACGATAATGTAGCGACGCTTTTCTGCCAAGCCTTCGGGGGTCACTACACCGGCGTGGATAAGCAGCACTGTTGCGACGGGAATCTCAAACGCAAAACCAAACGCGAAGAACATGTGCAGCACCAAATCCAGATATTTGGTGATGTCGGTCATGGTGCTTACGCCTTCCAGCTCGATGCCCATGGTGAAGTTAAACAGCATTGGCAATACCAGAAAGTAGGCGAAAGCCATCCCGGCAAAAAACAGCAAGACACTGGAAATTAGCAAGGGCGCAGCCAGTTGTTGTTCATGCTTGTAGAGGCCGGGAGCTATAAACGACCAGATCTGGAACAGGATAAACGGCACGGCTAAAAACATCGCCAGGTAGAATGTCAGTTTGAGCGGAGTCAAAAAAGGTGAGATGACATCGGTCGCTATCATGTGGGTGCCTTCAGGCAACACCGCTTGTAGTGGCGCTGAGACTATGCCGTAGATATCGGTCGCAAAAGGGAACAGACAGATAAAAACTGCTAACAAAAAATACACAATATGCAACAAGCGGGTGCGCAGCTCGATCAGGTGGTGAACCAGCGGCTGTTCTTTATCTTTTTGATCGTTCATGAGCTACTTAGTGGCCTGTACTGGATGCGCGGGAGCAGTATTGGCGGCCTGGTCGGTATCAGGCGAGGTTGAGTCTGCAGTGGTTTTGCTGTGTGTAGATGCCGTCCCGGAGTTGTTTGTTAATACTGCTGCGCCAGACTGCTGTGTCAGCGCAGGAGTGACCGGCTTGTTGTGCCCAACGGTAGATTCGTTGCCATGGGCATGATCAGGCAGCTCGTCGGGTGGGCCATAATTAGATGTTTGTCGACGCGATTCAGCGTCAGCATCTTCATACTGTTGAACATCGAGCAAGGTTTTCTCAAAGCGGATGCGCGCTTCCTCGATGTTCTGCAGGACCTCCTCATTGTGAAGTTGACGGCGAATGTCATCCGCACCGATTTGCCGCTCAATTTCATTGCGGGTATCGCGCAAGCTGCGTTTGAGGCGGCCAATCCAGAGCCCGGCGGTACGTACAGCCCCGGGCAGCTGCTCGGGGCCAATAACGACCAATGCCACCACCAAACACACCAACAGTTCGGTAAAACCTATATCAAACACGGCTTATACCTTGGTGTTGTTTTGGTCAACTTTATCGCTAGCAGGTGTTGCTGTAGTGGTTTTTTGCTCCAGGTTTTTCTGGGCTTCCTCTTCTTCTTTTTTTGCTTCTTCACTACTCATCGAATTTTTGAAGCCTTTGATCATGCTGCCCAGATCGCCGCCCAATGTGCGCAGGCGTTTGGTGCCGAAGAGCATGACCACAATGGCCAATACAATAAGCAGTTGCCAGATACTAATGCCGCTTAGACCCATGATAATTTCCTCGAAAAGATAAAAAGTATTGGTTATTCCTGAGTGCGCGCTGCTTTTTCGTCGTGACCTGAAACATTGAAACGGCGCGCCAGCTCCTTTAATACTGCATCGGCATCGGTGCCGAGGTGCGACAACATCACCAAACTGTGGAACCACAAATCCGCGGTCTCGTAGATCAGGTCGGTGTTGTCGCCGCTGGCTTGTGCATCCTTCGCAGCCAAAATTGTTTCGGTGCATTCCTCACCGACTTTTTCCAAAATCTTATTCAGCCCTTTTTGATGCAGGCTGGCAACATACGAGGTCTCGGCGCCCGCATTATTTTTGCGCGCTTCGAGAATTTCCGTCAGTTGTTGGAGAATATTGTTACTCATGAACAGCTCATTTTACTAATAACAGATGGCAAACTCAGCGATAAATTTCCGCCGGATCTTTTAATACCGGTTCAACTGCCTGCCATTCGCCGTCCTTCAGTACTCGATAAAAGCAGGATTCGCGGCCAGTATGACAGGCAATCCCACCCAGTTGTTCCACTTGCAACACAACTACATCTTCATCGCAATCGAGGCGGATTTCATGCAGTTTCTGGATATGGCCGGAAGTTTCACCTTTGTGCCAGAGTTGGTTGCGTGACCGTGACCAGTATACGGCTTCACCGCGTTCGGCTGATAGTTGGAGGGATTCGCGATTCATCCAGGCCATCATCAAAATCCGGCCGGTATTGGCATCTTGCGCTATAGCGGGAACCAAACCATCACTGTTCCAATTAACCGTATCTAACCAACTGCTCATATTTTGCTCTGTAGGATCTTACGCCGTATTTTGTGCGCGCAATGCTTTTATTAGGTTAGCGCGCAAATGTTGCAAACTGACGGTGCCGATGACGGCACTGGTGACCCCGGGATGAGCGTAGGCAAAATTCAGCGCGCTCTGGATGGGGTCCTGGTGTTCACTTGGGTCTTTGGATTCCGCCTGAACTGGTGGCGCATCATGGCAGATATGACCGCTGGCGAGAACCTTTTTTAGCAAAACGGCTGCACCTTGTTGCGCAGATTTTGCGATGACCGGCTCTTCGTCGGTGTAATGGGGGTGATACATCAACATCACCGCATCGCATACTTCAGCCGCAAGCAGTCCACCTTCGAGGGTTTTGCTGGAGATACCGAATGCGCGGATCCACCCTTCCTGTTTGAGCTGCTGGAGCGTCTGAAGTGCGCCGCTATTGAGCAAAATATCCAGATCATTGCCATCCGAGTGAATCATCACCAGATCGAGATAATCGGTGCGCAGGCGGCGCAATGAGCGCTCCACGCTCATGCGTGTATGTTTGGCGCTGAAATCAAAACGGGAGATGCCCTGATCGGAAAATTTGTCGGCTTCAAATTCTTCGCCCGCTTTGGTGGCGATCACCCAGTCCTTGCGCTCCTTGCGCAGCAGCTCACCTAACCGCTCTTCGCTATATCCATAGGACGGGGCAGTATCGACAAAATTGACGCCCATATCGCGCGCGCAAGCGAGCAGCTCACGCAGCTGTTCGTCGCTCGGCAACGTAAACGCTTGCGGGTATTTCAGGCTTTGGGTGCGGCCAAATTTTACGGTGCCCAAGCCCAAGGTGCTCACCTCTATATCGGTGCGGCCGAGGCGTTTACGCGGCATCATCAGTTGTCGTCCTCGTCGGGTTCACGAAAGCGCAGCGCCAGTGCTTCCTCTGCGCTCTGTGCGGAGGGGAATGCCAATTCCCACGGTGTTTTGGCGAGTTCGGCATAGGCCAGATAATCGTGCAAATTGGTGTGGCTGATTGATGGGGTGATACCCGCATTAGCCAATAACTCAAGGGCTTGATTGGCGAGGTTGGGAGCCAGGGTCAATTTGGTTGGCCAGCCGACCAGCAGATTGGCAGTGCCTTCAGCAGGCGTGATAAAGGCGTTGTCGGGGCGTACCAGGCCGGGTTGCAACGGTTCGGCGCGTTCAATCGGCAAGGTTGCCCATTCGGCGTGATCCAGATTAACCCAGGGGATTAGCTCCTCCAGTTCATGACGAGCCAGTTCGATTACCTCCGCCGGGGTCATATGTGCACCTTTTTCGGCGAGGCTGCCGCCCAGATACCAGACATGGCTGCCATCCGGCAGGCGGTGGCTGGAAATTGTCAGGCGCGGTGTTGTCTCGCGGCCCAGGCAGTGGCCGTAAAAATCGAAGGGGTGCTGGTGTTTAACCATTACCTGTTGCAGAGGACGCAATTGCATCGCTGGACTTTCCAGCCCCAGCTGCTGTAACAACTCTGCATTGCCTTTGCCGGCAGTGAAGATAAATCGCTGTGCCTGTATCTCCAATACTTGTTCCGGTGTAGTGATACTGAGGCTCACAACCCCCTCGGCATTTTTGTGCAGCTGCGCCTGCGACCAGTCAATCTGGAAACAGTGCCCTTCGACGTTATGGGCAAGGTTGGCAACGAGACTGGGTGCATCTATCACAATATCTTCCAACCGATACAAACTGCCTGCAAATAGCGAGTGGCGCAACAGTGGCGGGCGACGATCCGGGTGCACTGGTTCGACCCGGCCGCGGGTAACCTTGCTGGCGAGGAAGCCGGTCAGTTTGCTGCCCAGGTCATCGCCCGACCACATAAAAAAATGATCGCTGAGGATGCGCGTGTGGCGCAAGTTGACATCGCCCTCACCGCACAGGCAGGCGCGCCAGTGTCTGGGCATTTCAGCGATGGCTTCGGAGGCGCCGGTCAGTGCTCCGGCAAGGGTGTATTTCATCCCGCCATGGATCATGCCTTGGGAGGCGAGGGTTTGGTCGCTGCCGAGCGCCTTTGCTTCAAATAGTGCGACACTGAATCCGGCGTTTTTGGCGCGGTTGGCCAGCCAGAGCCCGGCAACACCGCCGCCAATAATGGCTAGATCAAAATGGACGCGAAGCGGGGCTTGGCTCATGGATGATGTAATTCCGGCAGTGGCTAAAGCGCTGATTCAAAAATGGGCGCGCAGTATAAGTCTTTCGCGCTTGAATTACCCTTGCAGTAGCAACGGGTTCTACTGCTAATATGCATTAAAATTTTACGGGTAAGCAGAGCGCAATGTCATTCAAGTTATTGTTAACCGATGTAATTTCCCCGTTGGGCCGGGCGCTGGAGCACGAGTTGGAGCGCGAGCCCTTCAAGTTGCTGGTTCCCGCTGTTACCGAACTGGATTGGTCGGATATCCGCAGCCTGCCTGCATACCTGGACAAGCACCAGCCGGATTTGGTGATCAATTGTCGCGGCTGGGAGGAGGCTTTTCACCGCGGCGGACAGGTTGCGTTAGTCAGCACCGCCCGGCAGCTTGCCCAAGCCTGTAGTAATGCCCGGATCCCGCTGATCCATTTATCCAGTTACAGCGTTTTTGGTGGTGATGGAAAAGGCACCCACAGCGAAAAAGACACACCCGTACCACTAACCGATATTGGCCGCGCTTTTATCGAAGCGGAGCAAGTGATTGCGGAGTCGTTGCCCAAACACATTATTTTACGGTTGAGTTGGGTTATAGGTGCCTATGGGGATAATTTATTGACCCGTCTGCTGAGCGCGTTTCTCGCGGGTGCTTCGGTCACTGTTAACCGCCGTTTGCGCGGCGCGCCCACAGCGCTCTCGGACGCTGCGCGTGTAGCTATTGCCATGGCAAAGCAAATCCAGTGCGGGTCGGAAAATTGGGGCGTTATGCACTATTGCAGTAGCGATGCCTGCACCGAAGAAGAATTCGCCGAGCAATTGCTGCAATTGCTTATCCAGCAACAACTACTCACCGCCGAACCCAGTATAAGTCTGATCGATAACGATCCCACCGATGAGCCCCTCAGCGCAATTCTTGGCTGCCGCCGTGCGCGCGATTATTTCGGCATCCAGGCGCGTTCATGGCGCCCGAGCTTATTGCCACTGGTAAAACAGTGGCTGCACAACCGCGAGCAGATCAAAGCGGCGCAATAATTTTTTGGCGAAAAAAACCGCGAGGCACAGCATGTGGCTCGCGGGTTTTGTTTTGCTGGACAGGGTTTATACGCGCTGGAATACCAGGGTCGCGTTAGTGCCGCCAAAACCAAAGCTGTTGGACATTACGCGGTTCAGTTTTACACCGTCCTGACGCTTGAGCGCGATCGGCATGCCGACAGCTTCGGGGTCGAGGGTTTCGATATTGGCTGAAGCGCAGATAAAGTCGTGCTCCATCATCAGCAGGCTGTAAATCGCTTCCTGTACACCAGTCGCACCCAGGCTGTGGCCAGTGAGGGACTTGGTAGAGCTAATGGCAGGAATTTTATCGCCAAAAGTTTCCTTGATCGCTTTCAATTCAGCCAGGTCGCCCACGGGAGTGGAAGTCCCGTGGGAGTTGATATAGTCGATATCGCCATCCACAGTTGCCAATGCTTGTTTCATGCAGCGCACGGCTCCTTCTCCGGAGGGGGCAACCATATCGTAGCCGTCCGAGGTGGCGCCATAGCCGACGATTTCAGCGTAGATTTTGGCGCCGCGCGCCTTGGCGTGTTCGTACTCCTCGATTACCAGGCAGCCACCGCCGCCAGCGATCACAAAACCGTCGCGGTTAGCATCGTAAGCGCGTGAGGCTTGGTCGGGAGTTTCATTATATTTGGTAGAGAGGGCACCCATGGCATCGAACAGGGAGGTCAGTGTCCAATGCTCTTCTTCACCGCCGCCGGCGAAGACAATGTCTTGTTTGCCTAGCTGGATTTGTTCAAGCGCTACGCCGATACAATGGGCGCTGGTCGCGCAAGCAGACGAAATCGAGTAGTTAACGCCTTTGATTTTGAATGGTGTTGCCAGACAAGCGGAGGTAGTGCTGCCCATGGTTTGGGTGACACGGTAGGGGCCGACACGCTTCAAGCCTTTTTCACGCAGGATATCAGCGGCTTCCACCAGATTTTCTGATGATGCCCCACCTGAGCCCATGATGATTCCAGCGCGTTCACTGGAAACCTGTTCTTCACTTAACCCGGAATCGGCAATCGCCTGTTGCATGGAAAGATAGGCGTAGGCCGCTGCATCGCCCATAAAACGCAGTATCTTGCGGTCGATCAGTTCGGACAAATTGATATCAACGGAGCCGGCAACATGGCTGCGAAAGCCCATTTCTTTGTAGGTCTCCTGGAATTTGATACCGGAACGACCAGCGCGCAATGCATCCAATACAGCATTTTTATCATTGCCCAGGCAGGACACAATTCCCATACCGGTAACAACAACGCGTTTCATAGGCTACCTCTTTCGTATTTAGCACAGCACCTGGATCACAAGTTTGCGTCTGGCGTGCTTAAATCTGGTGTGGTTAAAAGGACGAGCATTATGCCATAAGCAGTCAGGCGCTCGCCCGTTATCGTTATTAGGACTCTTAGAAACTGTCTGTGTTCTGGAACAGCCCAACGCGCAGGTCGTGAGCGAAATAGATATCTTTGCCATCACAAGATACGCGACCATCGGCGATGCCCATGATCAACTTCCGTTCGATAACGCGCTTAAGGTTAATGTGATAAGTAATTTTCCTGGCGGTAGGCAGGATTTGTCCGGTGAATTTCACTTCGCCGCAGCCCAGGGCGCGGCCCCGGCCAGGGTTACCTTTCCAGCCGAGGAAGAAGCCAACCAGCTGCCACATGGCATCCAGACCCAGGCAGCCCGGCATTACCGGGTCGCCGGGGAAATGACACTCAAAGAACCACAAGTCGGGGTGGATATCCAGCTCGGCAATAATCTCACCCTTGCCAAATTCGCCTCCTGTCTGGGCAATGTGCACTACGCGGTCGAGCATTAGCATATTGGGTTTGGGCAGTTGTGCATTGCCCGGGCCAAACAGGAGTCCATCACCGCATTTGAGCAGGTCTTCACGGCTGTAGGAGCTTTGGGGTTCAAAGTTGGTCATGGAATTTACTCTGCTAGTGATCTGTGGGTGCCGGCTTTGCCAGCCCAAAAGTGCGCCATTCTAACCGCTGTGGCCCAGTTGTCCAGTTGGGTGGTACCCGCAGCGGACGCTGTTGATATTGGTAGCCACGGCTATTCCGGGCAGATCCTGGTTGGATGGAAACAGCTAAAAGCTGCGCGCCAGTGAGAATTCGGCCAATTGTTTCATGGCAGTGGTGTAAGTATTGTCCGGTAATTGCTGCAATTGTATGAGTGCTTGTTGTACCTGTTGACGCGCAGCTTCCAAAGTATAGGTCATGCCACCGGTAGCCTGGACAATTTCCAGGACCGCAGGCAACTGGCTGGCATCGCCGGTGCGAATGGCGCTGGCGATCAGCTCGGCCTGTGCGGGGGTGCCGGTGCGCATGGCATGGATGAGGGGCAGGGTGGGTTTGCCTTCAGCCAGGTCATCGCCGACATTTTTGCCGAGGGTGGCAGCATCGCCAGTGTAGTCGAGTGCGTCATCTACCAACTGGAACGCGACACCGACATGGCGGCCATATAAACGCAGGGCCTCGCGCTGTGCCGGGGTTGCGCCGCATTGTACTGCGGCAACTTCACAGGCAGCGGCAAACAGGATTGCGGTTTTTTTATCGATCACGCGGAAGTAATTTTCTTCATTTACTTTTGGGTCTTTGGCATTCACCAGCTGTTGCACCTCTCCTTCGGCGATGATGTTGGTGGTGTCACTCAGGATCGCCATTACATCCATACTGCCAATGGCCACCATCATCTGGAATGCGCGCGAATAGAGGAAATCGCCAACCAGTACGCTGGGCGCATTGCCCCACTGGGCATTGGCGGTAGGGCGGCCGCGGCGCAGATTGGACATATCGACAACATCATCATGGAGCAGGGTGGCGGTATGGATAAACTCAATAATCGCCGCGAGCGATAAATGGTCCTTGCCCTGATAACCCAGGGCATTGGCAGTGAGCAATACCAGTAGCGGGCGCAGGCGTTTGCCGCCAGCCTCCACCAGATAATGGCCGATATTCTCAACCAATCCGACATCCGAATGGAGCTTTTCAATAATAAGCTGGTTGACTGCGCTGAAGTCGTCTTTAACGGCCTGATGGAATGGCAACATGGTATTTTTCTTATTTATCTGGGATAGGTTATTTATCAGGGTTGGGCTATTTATTCGTGCCAGGTAAGTTTCAGGCCGCAATGCTAGCAGTGGAGGCTTGAGAGTCAAGGAAAAGCTGGCGTGGAAAGCACATCAAACCAGATTACCTCGAGCGGATCGCGGCTTTTGCTTGCAAGCGCGCAGTAATCCTGTGCCGTCAATGCCCACTGATAAAACTGCCATTCATTGGTATTGTCGCCGAGCGACGGAGCAATCTGTGCGTTGATGGTGTCTCCTGCCAGGTCAAACTGGATCTTTTCCAGGCCAGCCGAAATCCCTGCGCCTATGGCTTTGAAGAAGGCTTCTTTTAACGTCCAGAAGCGATAAAAATGCTCGCTCTTTGCCGCATGATCCAATGTTTGCAAGTAAGCGAACTCTTGCGGGTGATAGTAGTTTTCGGCAATGGACAGTAAATCCCGCGTTGTGTTTATTTCTTCTATATCCACACCCAGCAGTTCAGTTTTTGCCACTGCCAGCAGAGCCCAATGACCGCTGTGGCTCAGGCTGAAGTGGATATCGCCCTGAGGCAAATATGGCTTGCCCTTCTCCGTGCGCAAAAACCGCACCTGGTTGGCCGTTACCCCGGTATAGCGTGCGAGCACGGTGCGCAGGAGCCAGCGGCTGGCAATATACATTTCTTTCCCGCGGATAAATTTCTGCGCGCGCTCACGCTCGTCGCTGCTCATGACCTGCCCGGCTTTGGCGTAATGGTCGGCGGTGAATTGGTTAATATCCAGTAGCCACAGGTGCACTGCATGGTCTGCCAGTGATCCGTTGTAATCAAGGCTGGAGTGAGTGGAAAAAACCGGCGTTGCCAAGGGGGATATAGGTGTCGTCATAGGTATTTTCGGGCAGTTGGCGAATGTGCGCATCATACGCCGATTGGATTGGGCCGCGTGCAGGTTGCTGATGCGAAAGCCTGCCGAGATCTCTGGTTGTCCGGGATGATTTTTTTTGTTTTGCGCGCGTATCCCAAATCAGCGACAATTCGCGCCCTCAAAAAAACGAAACCCATTTTGGAGTTGCTATGCAAATCACTGCCGACAAAGTTGTCAGCTTTCACTACCGCCTGAGCGAAACCGGTGGTGAGTTACTGGAGTCGTCCTACGAAACCGGGCCATCACTCTATCTGCATGGACATAAGGGTTTGCTTGTAGCCCTGGAGGAAGCGCTGGAGGGTAAACAGGCGGGCGATAAAACGACCATCAGCATTACTCCTGAGCAGGGTTATGGTCTGCGTCAGGAAGGAGCCACCCAGCGTAT
>JAJQJO010000370.1 GCA_021323495.1 Cellvibrio sp.
CGAAGGAAATGGGCCGCAAGGCTTGGTATGTGAGTCCGGGAGACTCCCGTTTGTGCGCAACATTGTTTGCACCTGATCGGGAGTGAGAAGAGAAAATATTATGAGGAAAATAAAATGAAATCCTTTAAGGCATTAAAACGGTTATCAACAGTCGGTCTATTATCAATCGCAGGTTTAACAGCGGTGCAAGCGCAAGCTTACAACTGTAACGGTGTGCCCAACTATCAGCAGGGCAACTACGCCACGGGTGCAATAGTACAAAACGCGGGTAATGCCTATTCGTGTACGGTTGGCGGGTGGTGTACGGTCGGCGGTCCTTATGAACCCGGTGTAGGTTGGGCCTGGGCCAATGCATGGTCGAGCCTTGGTTCCTGTACTGCGACTTCAGCTAATTCTTCATCGGCTGCGAGTGTTACATCAGTTGCCAGCTCAGTAAAAAGTGCTGTAGTTGCTTCGTCCACTGCATCTGTTGCAGGTTGTAATGGCGTCGCTGCCTGGACGAGCACTGCCGTTTACACAGGCGGTAATCAGGCGAGCCGCAATGGCGCGCTTTATCAGGCAAGGTGGTGGACGCAAGGGCAGGATCCGGTCACCAACTCAGGCCCCGATGCGGTCTGGATTAACAAGGGGACATGTGGCACTTCATCAGTGGCGAGCTCGGTTGTAGCTTCAGTCGCCAGTTCATCCCGGCGTTCTGTTGCCAGTTCGGTCGCTAGCTCGGTAGGAAGTTCAATCGCCTCCAGCAGAAGCGCCAGCTCGGTAGCGTCAACCGGCGGAAAGCGCGTGGTAGGTTACTTCGCGCAATGGGGTACTTATGCGCGTAACTATCACGTGAAAAATATTGCGACTAGCGGTTCAGCCGCGCAGCTGACCCATATCCTCTATGCTTTCGGGAACGTCCAGGGCGGCCAATGTGTAATTGGTGATTCCTATGCTGATTATGAGCGCGCCTATACCGCTGACCAAAGCGTTGACGGTGTTGCGGATACCTGGGACCAATCCTTGCGCGGTAGTTTCAACCAGCTGCGCAAACTGAAAAAAGCTTATCCAAATATCAAAGTTATCTGGTCATTTGGTGGCTGGACCTGGTCTGGCGGATTTGGCCAGGCAGCGGCTAATCCAACTGCATTCGCCAATTCCTGTTACAACCTCGTGGAAGATCCACGTTGGGCGGACGTATTTGATGGGATTGATATTGACTGGGAATATCCAAATGACTGCGGTTTGAGTTGTGATACCAGTGGTTTCTCTGCGTATAAAAATCTGATCCAGGCATTGCGTACCCGCTTTGGTAGCAGTGCTTTGGTAACCTCGGCGATCGGTGCTGCCCCGTCAAAAATCAACGCTGCTGATTATGCCGGTGCTGCCCAATATCTGGACTTTATTATGCCCATGACGTACGACTACTTCGGTGCATTTGCTGCCCAGGGACCAACCGCTCCCCATTCGCCGCTCTATGGATACTCGGGTATCCCAACGGCTGAATTCTATTCGGATGCGGCGGTGCAATTGCTGAAAGCGAAAGGTATTCCCGCCAGCAAAATCCTGTTGGGGGTTGGGTTCTACGGTCGGGGTTGGACGGGTGTAAGCCAGGCGGCTCCCGGTGGGGCAGCGGGTGGTGCGGCCCAGGGTAGTTATGAGCCGGGTATCGAAGACTACAAAGTGCTGAAAACCAAATGTCCTGCAACCGGTACTGTTGGCGGAACTGCCTACGCATTTTGTGGTAACAACTGGTGGAGTTATGACACACCACAGACCATGGTCGGCAAAATGGACTACGTTCATCAACAGAGCCTGGGCGGTACTTTCTTCTGGGAATTGAGTGGTGATACCAGCAATGGTGAGTTGATCAAAGTGATTGGCGATTCCATGCGCTAATCGCGACAAGGCAGAAAACAAAAACCCGGTTATCGAAACAATAACCGGGTTTTTTTACACGGATAAAATTTTATTCGTGGTTAATCACCATTACATCAGTATCAACCGCGGCGATTAAACGCTCGGATGTATTACCGCGGCGAGTTTTAGTCATACCGTTTTGGCCGAGGGTACCCATAATGATCAAATCAGCATTAATCTTTTCAGCCAATGCAGAAACTACATCAGAAGTGTAGCCATTATCGACATGGATTTTGTCATTGGGTAAACCGGTCTCATTTACCAGGCGACCGCGGTCCGGATAGCTCATAGAATCGAGGTAACCGTTGATTACATGCAAATCAGCGCCGTAAGTCTCAGCATAGAATTTTGCTTGCGCAATAATCTTTTTATTCAATTCAATTTGCACGTCGCGTTGCGCCTGGAAATTAACCGCAGCAAGAATTACTTTACGTTGTGCTTTGGCATTGGGGCGAATCAATACGACCGGGCAATAAGCACCTTTTAACAGTTCCCATTTGGATTCAGAGAAACTGAAGCGGCTGGTATTGGTTTTTGCGTGTACCGGCAAGTAAATCAAATCGGCATCAAAACGTTTGGCAGATTCCATAATAGATTTTTGCCATTCGCTCGACCAGGAAACTTCCAGGGTGTATTCGATGCCGGCATTAGCCAGTGGGCTTTTAATATTTTGCTCAAACCAGGTGAGGTCGCGGAACAGGTTATCATTAACGGAGCGGGTATCTACTGCATCGCCATCTACCGCTACAAAGGCGTGAACTTTGGGTTTTTGTCCCTGCATCAACGAAGAGACAATGATGGCGCGCTCAAGGGCAATGTGATGGGTATCATTGGGGTCGACAACAACGAACAGCTTTTGTGACTTGGACATACTGGCTCCTACTGGTTCCCTAAAAAGAGTTGGGTTGTTATTTTCTGGTTGGGGCTAGCATAGCAACCCCTTCCGGGTTTTTACAGCGCGAAAGCCGCCCGCAGTTGTGGATAGCGATGAAATAAGGTTGATATGGATTAAACTGTACGTCATTTTTACAGCGCAACTGGAATAAGACTATGAATTTGCTTGAAAACTACCCAATCAATGAGCTGGTTGTAGGCCAGCGCGCCAGCTACAGCAAGACGCTGACGCAACAGGATGTATTCCTGTTCGCCGCATGTTCCGGTGATGTAAACCCGGTACATCTGGATAAGGAATATGCTGCAACCACAGTGTTCGGCGAACCTATAGGCCATGGTATGTGGACGGGCGCACTGGTATCAGCAGCTATTGCAACCTGTTTGCCGGGGCCGGGTTCTGTCTACCGCAGCCAAAGCCTCAATTTCAGACATCCGGTAAAAATTGGCGATACAGTAACTGTCACGCTGGTTATCGGTGAAATTAAAGAGCGGGTGAAATTAGTGACGATTGAATGTGAAGCGCACAATCAGGACGGCAAATTAATTGCAAAAGGTGTTGCGGAGGTGATTGCGCCAACGGAGAAACTCAAAATTAATGCGGGCGAAGTGCCCGTGATAAACATCGGTTAACCATTTACCAGGCCATAAATATTTTGTCGACCCCGGGATAATTTTTATGGCTTGACTGATGTTACTGCAATAATAAATGCGCTGCTGATTTACCCAATTTTTTGACGATCAGCCTATAAGAATTATCAATCATCCGTTTCATTTCACCATCGGGAATTGAGCCGTTGATGATTACGGTGTTCCAGTGTTTTTTATTCATGTGATAGCCGGGCAGGATAGCATCAAACACCATGCGCAATTGTTCTGCTTCGGCTGGATCACACTTCAGGTTAATTCGTGTTTCGTTATTTTCCATACAGATCAAAGCAAACATTTTTCCATGTACTTTGTAAACCGCAACCTCGGGGCCGAAGGGAAAATCCTCGCTGGTTTCG
>JAJQJO010000371.1 GCA_021323495.1 Cellvibrio sp.
TTAAAAGAACACAATGGGATTAGGCTTTATTCAAGCCCATTGAGTAGTTATTAGCGGAGGTATGTATGATGTCCAGAGAGGATCTTTTACGTGAAGAGCAAGGCGAAACAGCACGAGAGCTCGCGGAATTATTGCGCCTCGGGCAAGAGATGGGACGCCGCCTGTGCAACGAAACTCACGGCGATATGTACGATGACGTACGTCTGTTAATTTCCTTGCTACATCAAACCCGTGCGCAAGCCGATTTGATTGATGCAAAATTAAATTCAGCTGACCCGGTGGTTGATCTCATGGCGCGACGTCAGCGGCAATAGAGGCCGCTGGCCAATCAAGGCGATACCTGCCCGATAAAACAAAGTCAGTATCGAAGCTATCGATACTGACTTTTTATCACAGTATCCATACGTGCTAAAAAATTACCAAAGAAGCAATAGCAAAAATTACTCCCTTAGCAATCTGACCCCATAAATCCCTCCGGCAACCGAACCTGGTTTGGCAGTAAACCTTACGGTGTATCTACCATTGGATTTTTTTACCAGATCGGCAGGGATTGCATACTCGACAGTAAAGAATTCCTGTGCATCGCCCTCTGGATTGACAGTCGCTATAAGCAGATTATTTAAATGGACGGTAAAATGTCGCCCTGCATCGACTCCCGCGTAGGTAATCTGCAATTTTTTTGCTTCCCGCTGTTTATCGTTCAGGTCATAACTAAACCAGGCACGCGTGTGACGCCAGTGCCGGCCATTATAAATTCCAGTTTCGCTTTGCTCACCCTTGTATGAATGATCTGACTCGGGCTGCTGTTCACCAGGGGCAACCTGATCAATAGTTTTCGCTTGCAATTCCAGGCGAGCTTTTTCAGCCGCAGCAATCCTGGCACGTGATTTTTCCACATCAGCGGCCGTGGTAAAGGGCCAATAAATTGTGTAACGGGATTCATGCACACGGAAAAATGGAATCAATTGAATATCTTTCAGGTCCTGGCCATTTATTAAACCCGACGCAGAGAAGGCGAGTGGCTTACCGGCAACCGGTTTTAATTGCTGGATAAATTCATTGCTGTTGCCCAATAAAAATGGTGCCGCTTCCAACGGGCATATCTGTCCATGGCCGATGTGCCCCATACGTGAGTCATCGGCGAAATAATTCAACTGCTCATTGGCAAAGGGCCGGGTTTTGGCGGCGAGTACAATCGGCCCGTGCAAAATAGCGTAATAGTTGGAGCCATCAGGCATTTTCTCCAACTCGGTGTGCATCGGTAAAATTAACTCGACCTTGTCGCCTTTTTTCCAGCGACGATCAAGTGCGATATAGTCACCCGGCTGTTGTGTTACATCCACTTTTTTACCGTTTACGCTCAGGGATAATCTCCCCGCCGCTACCCAACCAGGATAGCGCAACTGCAAACGAAAACTCGCCGACTTTTCAATCACTATCGCCGTGCTTTCCGCATCAGGGAAAAGAGTATTTTGCGTGAGCTTAATGCCCTGCTCTTTCCACTCCATATGTGAAGGGATAAACAGATTGATAAACACCTCGGGCAAGTGCTTGGGTTTTTTATCCCGTGCGTAAATAAATTCAGAATATTTTGAATGGCTTTCCAAACCTGAACCTACACAGCACCACATACCCTCATGCACTTGCGAATATACCCGGTAGTGATTGGGGCGCATAGGAGTGAAATATACGAATCCCCCGTTCGGGTTTTGTGAAGATAAAATATGGTTGTAGAGTGCGCGCTCGTAGTAATCCACGTATTTTGTCTGAGGTACAGCCATGTGTGGATTGTCAAGGTATAAAAGCTCCGTCAACTTAAGCATATTGTAGGTATTGCAGGTTTCCGGCCCTTCCACCTCATTAACCATCGGTGAAAAATCTTGAGTTGCATGGAAGTGTTCTTTAACACTGTTGCCACCAATTGCAACCGTACGCTTATCGATTACGGTTTGCCAAAAAAACTCTGCCGCTGTGTTCCATGCAGCATTGTTGGTCGCATCAGCATAACGTTTAAACCCAATGACTTTGGGAATCTGGGTGTTGGCATGCAGGCCGGTAAGCTGGTCCTGGGCCTTCTCTAACGGTTGCAAGATTGCCTGATGGGAAAAAGCTTCTGCCAGTTTTAAATATTTTTTATTGCCAGTGATGTCTGCCACATCGACAAATATTTCATTCATACCGCCATGCTCTGTGCGCAGCATGGCTTGCATTTGTCCAGGCGACAGGTTGTTGGTGAGCCCAATTGTCCAGTCAGACAATTTGATCAGCATTTTTTTCGCGTCTTTGTTATCAGCGTACCAATAAGCATCGCGCAGACCCGCGTAAACTTTATGAATGTTATACCAGGGCACCCAACGCTCGTTGGTTGAGAAGTTATCGGCACGGATATCGCCCCTGGCGATTTCATCCCACATTTTTTTGCTGTCGGGGATACCACCAAGATAACCAGTGCCAAGCTTATCCTGGCACTTTTTTAATTCAGCGATTACGTAATTCAACCGATCAAGTACTGCTTTATCACGTGTGGAGGCATACATTAATGCCAGCGCGGAAATATAATGCCCCCCCATATGGCCATCCAGGCCGGTGGACTCCCAATTGCCGTAGGTTTCTTTGAAGGGCAACCCCGCTTCACGACGAAACGGGGCGAGCAACTTCTCGACATTCAACGCCATTAAATATTCTTTATTGGTAGTCTGCGCTTGCAAAAACGGGCCTGGCAGCAACGTAATGTTTTTCAGTGGAACCAGTTCAAGCGCAACAGCGTTAAACCCCAGCCCCAATCCAACCAGTGATAACAGGCATTTGGTTAATCGATTCATTATTTACACCTTCAAACAGAAACCATTGATAACCTTCATAATAAAAAAGGCAGCTCTTTCAAGCTGCCTTTCTTGCATAACTTAACCTCGATAATGAATCGCGATCACTTAAAAAGTCAAACGCGCCCCAATTGCAAAGGTCCGGCTGTAAAGTGATGAACCAAAATTATTGGTGGTCGAACCATTTTCACCGTAATAGCTTTGGTAGATTTCTTCAGTCAGGTTAGTGCCGTCCAACGTTATTGACAGATTTTCGTTCACATCATAAGACACCTGTAAATCCAGGCTGGACTCTGGTTTTCTCCAAACTTCTAATGGATTCGCAAACAATGCGGCCTCATAGTTATTCAGGAATTCACTGCGCCATGCGTATGATAGACGAACACCAACGTCATATTTGTCATAGGCCAATACTACGCTGTAAGACTCATCAGAAACGCCAAACAAATCGGTTTCTTTTGTTTCAGTAATCACGCCTGTAGCATCAGTAACAGGTGTTGATTGTGATGAATCAAGCGCGGTATAGCTTGCCTGAATACCAAAACCATCCAATAGGTTTGGCAGGTTTTCCGGAAACCAAACAGCACCCAGCTCAAGCCCTTTCAATTCACCGTTTGAGGCATTGTAGGGCTGACTCAGCACGTAAGTACCCATATCGCCCGTAGGGGTTGGATGCTGAACCTGACGGCGGAAATCAATAACAAAACCTTCAATTTCACGCTTAAACAAGGTGCCGTACAATGAACTGGCATCGGCAAAATACCACTCGAGTGAGAAGTCATAGTTTTGCGATTCGGTAGGTTGTAAATCAGGGTTGCCACCACTAGCTGTACCGTAACCAATACCGGTGACATCTTCATTGTAAACAATGCGTGAGTTCAATGAAGCAAAAGCAGGACGACGCAATGTTTCGGTGTATGCCAAACGCGCATACAAGTCATCGGTCAACGCATAACGTAGCGATAGGCTCGGCAG
>JAJQJO010000372.1 GCA_021323495.1 Cellvibrio sp.
CCGCGACATGCTGGTCATTGCCAACAAATGTATCCACATCGGTGGAATTGGTGTAAGGATTATCAAATAATCCCAGCGCAAATTTTTCATGCAACACACGGGCTACCGCCTGATCAATTTGCTTCACATTGATTTTTTTATTGTTGACTAACTGGATAAGATCTTTATAGGCATCACCATCCGGTGTTTCTACATCGACACCGGCAGCCATCGCCATTAATGCTGCTTCGGATTTATTCTCTGCAAGATGGTGACGATTAATCAATTCCGCAATGGCAAAATAATCGCTAACCACAACGCCATCAAACCCCCACTCGCCGCGCAGAATGTTTTGTAGTAAATCCACATTGGAGTGCGAGGGAATGCCGTCAATTTCATTGTAAGAAGCCATTACACTGCGGGCATGCGCCACTTTCACTGCCGCTTCGAATGGTGGCAAAAAATTTTCGCGCAAGCTGCGCTCGCCAATAGGTGCTGGTGCGGTATTTAAACCACCGGTTGGCTCACCATGACCGGCAAGATGTTTTAGCGTAGCAATCACCCTATCTTTACCAATTCCATCGCCTCGCCCCTGAAAACCATTGACCGCAGCCACCCCTAATTCAGCAACCAGATAGGGATCTTCACCGAGCGTTTCTTCGATGCGCCCCCAGCGCGGATCACGCGCGACATCCAGTACCGGCGCTAACGCCTGATGTGTACCTATCGCACGCATTTCCTGCGCCGCAATGGTATAAACCTGTTCAATTAATTGTGGATCCCAGCTGCTTGCCAACCCAATCGCCTGCGGAAAACTGGTGGCATTGCGACCGGAGTGACCGTGCAGCGCCTCTTCATGAAAAATTGCAGGAATGCCCAAGCGGGTATTTTCGATCAAATATTTTTGCACTGCGTTGGTAAAGGCTAGTGTTTGCGCCGGCGTTTTATTGGGAGTGAGCGTCGCCTTGTTCTCGGCTGGGCGCGCCACCTGACCGATACCCAAACCTAAAACATCTTTTGCATGCTCAGCCGTAAATTCACCACCCTCTGTTTCCAGCTTCTGCCGTGCAACCCACACGGTTTGCAGCTGCGCGACTTTTTCTTCCAGCGTCATGCGCTTTAATAAATCCTTGACCCGCGTCTCTATTGGTTTATTCGGATTCTTATACGCAGGCTCTGCCGCTAACGTCAACGCGCTTGCGAATAATAAACTCGTGCTGATAAAGCAGATTTTTAGCTGGCGGGTCAATGGGAGTTGCATTGTGTTCTCCTCGTTGTGTCGATGAATTTTTTATAGTATTTATTGAAGCGTAACGAAAACTGTGCACACCACTCTAGCTGATCGAAAAAAGTGTAGCAGTGCTTTTACATTTTTTTATTGCAGGGGAAGGGGGGAAAATAAAAAAGCCGCTAAACATCTTCCCGTTAAGAGTCGATGGTTAGCGGCTAAGGCTTTGCTAGAAAAACTTGTTAATTCAACTAGATGGATTAACGGATGTAGCGATTGATCACATTCTCGTAAAGTTCTTGACGACCACTCTGCAGGGTAATTTCGCCACCCTTGTTACCCAAATCAGCTAATTGTTGCAGGGTCAATTTACCTTGCTCGTAAGCAGCGCCGTTGCCAGAATCAAACGATGAGTAACGCTCTTTGCGCATACCTTCCAGCGGTGATTTTTGCAGCAGGCTGTCAGCGATCAACAGCGAGCGGGCAAAGGTATCCATGCCGCCGATGTGGCCGTAGAACAAATCGATAAAGTCAGGTGAGTTACGACGCGCTTTAGCATCGAAGTTCACACCACCACCTTGCAAACCACCACTGCGCAACAGCACCAACATCATCTCAACAGTTTCGTTGATGTTGTACGGGAACTGGTCGGTATCCCACGCGTTTTGGTAGTCGCCGCGGTTAGCGTCCAATGAACCCAACATGCCAGCGTTTGCCGCTGCTTGCATATCGTGGCACATAGTGTGGCCAGCCAGGGTGGCGTGGTTGGTTTCCAGATTCAATTTGAAATCTTTATCCAGGCCGTGATGACGCAAGAAACCAATCACTGTTTCAGCATCAAAATCGTATTGGTGCTTTGAAGGTTCCATTGGTTTTGGTTCGATAAAGAAATAACCTTTAAAGCCTTGCGCGCGCGCGTAATCGCGAGCCATCGTCAGGAAGCGCGCCATATGCTCTTGTTCGCGTTTCATGTCGGTATTGAGCAAACTCATGTAACCTTCACGGCCGCCCCAGAACACGTAGTTCTCACCATTCAATGCGATGGTTGCATCCAGTGCGTCTTTCAACTGCGCACCGGCATAAGCCACCACGTTGAAATCCGGGTTGGTAGAAGCGCCGTTCATATAACGTGGATTAGAGAACAGGTTGGCGGTACCCCACAACAATTTCACACCGGAAGCCGCTTGTTTTTGCTTGGCGTATTCAACGATGGTTTGCAAACGCTTGGAGGTTTCCGCACGGCTGCTGCCTTCGTCAATCAAATCGATATCATGGAAGCAGTAGTAAGGTGTACCAAGCTTGGTAATAAATTCAAATGCTGCATCCATTTTTTCATGGGCGCGCGCAACCGCATCAGCAGTTGATGACCAAGGGAATACTTTAGTGCCTGGACCAAAAGGATCATGGCCAGCGCCGCAGAAAGAGTGCCAATAGCAGGTGGCAAACCGGAAATGCTCTTTCATGGTTTTGCCAGCAACAACACGATTCTCATCGTAGTATTTAAATGCTAACGGATTGTCAGAATCGGGACCTTCGAAACCGATTTTGCCAACACCGGGGAAATATTCTTTGCTACCGAGAATAACGCTCATAATTTTCACCTTGGGATTTTTTACTAAAACACAATTCAAAAAAACTGTTTATCGCAACACGAATTGTTTTGCCTCAACGCGGCAAAAGTGCAACCCAGGTTTGATAAGCATCCTGATACTGCGCAAACAATGCCGCCTGGGGCTCAACCACACTCAAGCGGGTCAAACCGGTAAAGGCTTCTGTTGCTGACGCGTAATAACCACTGCCCAACGCCGCCGCGCGCGCTGCACCTTCGGCGCCGTCGGTTTCAAACATTTCTACTGCTGCCTGCGTGGTATTGGCAAACGTTTGTGCAAACACATCGCTTAAAAACATATTGCCTTTACCCGCGCGCACCACTTCACAACTGCCACCCAATGATTTCAAGACATCGAAACCCTGGTTGAGCGAAAACACTATGCCTTCTTGCGCGGCGCGCACCATATGGCCTAAGCCGTGGCGATTAAAATCCAGGTTGCGTAACTGCGCGCCCAAATTTTTATTTTGGAAAATCCGCTCGGCGCCGTTGCCAAACGGATGGAACAACAAACCTTCACTGCCCACTGGCACTGCTTGCGCCAGGCTATTTAATTGTGGATAAGACGGCGTTGCACCAGCTTCGCCAAGCGTCTGGCGCAACCATGAATACAAACGTCCACAACCGTTTACACACACGAGCACACCATTGCGATTTTTTTCTTCGGTACTGGTGACATGCAAAAATGTATTTACCCGGGACTCCACATCCGCCGCTGGCTGATCAGTCACACCGTAAATCACGCCGGATGTTCCCGCCGTCGCCGCAACTTCACCGGGCTCCAATACATTCAAACTGAATGCGTTGTTAGGTTGGTCGCCAGCGCGGTAGCAAATCTTTACACCATCGCGCAAACCCAGCTCGGCAGCGACGCCCGCATTCACGTGGGATTGCACACCAAAGCTTGGCACTACATCCGGAATCAATGCGCTATCGATTCCCCAGTGCGCCAACAATTCAGTGGCGACACGATTCTCT